>CBDTWX010000605.1:0-3041 GCA_965364305.1 uncultured Thermoanaerobaculia bacterium | reverse complement strand
GAGCCGGATCGGAGACGACATCGTGATGACCGACCTCCGTATGGGGTCGGAGCCGGACTACGTTTTCAGCTTCACCGTTGCGATGGCCGCCGAGCCGGGTCCGATTCCGGTCCGTGACGTGCAACGGGAGGCCGTCATCGACTGGCGTGACCTCCGGTGGGTGTGGCGGCGGATCTGGGAGCCGGCGCCACCGTGACGGAGGTCGAGATGCGGGGTGTCGCGACGGTTCTCAGTAACCGACGCGACCCGTCGGCCGTCGAGGCGGAGGGAACACCTCTCGCCCTGCGTACCATATCGGTGAGGTCCAGGACTGCTCCTGGATGATTTCCTCGATGTTGTTCGCCTGAGGATCCGAACATGCCGAAATCTGTGCGGCGACGGAGGGTGCGAGCCCATTGCACTGGCGCCGGCTCCAGCGGCAGGTCGGCACCTCGACCACCCGAACGTGGTAGGCCGCAGGAACCTTCGGGTCGAAGTCGACATCGACCCAGGTTCCGCACAGCCGGGAGTATCCGGTCCCCGAGCGCTGACAGGTTTCCAGATCGACGGTCGCCGTAAGCTCGGCGTCGCCAGCAATGGTGTGGACTTCCTCGCGGGCGAAACCGCCAACCGGGTCGATCCACGTCTTGACGACCTGAATCTGAGCGAGAGGTGTCTCGTCCACCACCGCCGTCGCAATCACCTGGGGCTGTGCGGCCGGGTCCCAGGGCCGCCGCTCGAGCTCAGCGCCCATGGGCACGCCGATCTCGTCGGCGACTCCGACGAGGTCCGGGTGATCGCAGAGACCCTCGAGGTTGTCCCATGAGGCGAAGCTCCGGACGGCGATCTTCGGCCCGCTGGTCGCGTAGACCTCACGCCGCTGGATGGCGTCGAAGACGGCGTCGGGTGTGTTCTCGGTTGCCCAAACGGCTGTCAGTCCCCCCGGGTTGTAGCCGGCCCAGTCGTGCGGTGTCGTCCGCAGCCGCTCGATCACCTCGTCGTCCGAACTTGCGACGTGGCCCCCGAAGTCGGTTTCGTCGACGTGCCCCGGCGTCGAGCTGTGGGTGTCGGTGGCGCCGACGAACCCGAACTTGAAAGGGTTGACCCCGAGCCGGAGCCACTCCTCGAGCCCTGACCCGAGCGCCGTGTAGGCGTAGTCCTCCTCATACGCTCGGAACTCGCCGGGGCCGCAGATCTCCAATCGGCACAGCGGGTCGTGTCGCCCGAGAATGTCGGCGTCCGGAAGGCACACCGACGATCCCTTGTGCTGGAAGATCTCGACCACCGGCTCCATCCGCTGGCGCAGCCAAGCCGCAGCCACTTGATCTTCGAGCGTCGCGGCGCCGGGCGCGTCGGTCATGAACATCGTCCCGAGCCCGTAGTTCGAGTTGTGCGGGATGGCGATCACGTCGCAGCCCGGAACGCCCTCCAGACAGACGTCGACCAGAGCTTCGCGCATCTGGTCGGGAAACGGCGCCTCGAAGTGCGACACGGGAAGCGTCGGGACAGCCGACGACCGGAAGATCACCGTCCGATGCTGGTTTGTTTTGTCGTTGGAGCCGGTCCACTCATAGCCGGGAAAGGCCGAGAACGTACACCGGTTCTCGGGCGAGTTCGCGCCGTCAATCGCCGCGACGAGCCGCGCCCAAGCCTCGGCCGCCCACTCGCGACAGCGGGACCCGTCGATACCACACACCTCGGTGTTTCGTCGGGGGTCTTCCAGCTGGTTCTGGGGCGAGAAATCCGAGCGGTCGCCGCCGCGATACCGTACGCACGGCGCCGTGTCGTAGGCCGGCGAACCGATGGTCGTGCACAGCTGAAGCTCGCCCAACCACTCGGAGTGATCAGAGATCACCGTGAAGTCGAGCCCGCTGCCGATGGCGTACTGCAGCGCACCCTCGGGGGTGATCCGGTTGCCCCACATCCACGCGTCGAGCGACAACGAGGTGTGCACGTGAAGATCCCCGAAGAAGAGTCTCCGGAGAGGATCGGCGTCGGGACAGCCCGGTTCATCGGCAATGGCAAGTTCACCCATACCGACGAAGAGCCAGCACAGAACGAGCACGACAGAGGTTCGGGCCACGAGTCCTCCTTTTAGTCAAATCGTTCGACGTCGACCTGCCGCGATCGTTGACATCTGATCGGTGTGGAAGGAAGTTCGAGGCGCCCGCCCGATGACATCTCGATGCTTCCACGGCAGCCCGGACCGCGTTCAGGTACGTCGGTGCCGCCCATGCATGGTACACATGAGGAAAAATGGTGTGGCACCCATGCGAATGGTCCCTGGCGATACAGGCTGATTGACGATAGATTGAAAAACGGAGGTGCCAGGTGTTCCGCGCCCACCCCTTGCTCGCCGCCGTGGTAGTCATCGGATTTGCGTTGTTTACGTTCTGGCGTGTCAGGGTCGACTATGCGGCACGCGGCAAGCTCACCCCCCTGACGACCGTCCTTCAATTCGTAGTATTCACCCTTCACGGCGTGGCCTCTTACTCCTTCCTCGACTCGAGGTTGTCCGAAGTCAAGACGGGCCGCCCGATATTCGCATTTGCCGTGGCGCTGATTGTCGCGGGTCTGCTGGCGACCTTCGCCGGGATGGGCCGCCTAAGCTGGGGCGACACCGTCGGAAGATCAGTCACCGGCCTCCGAACAACCGGGCCTTACCGCTTCACCCGAAACCCTCAGCTCGTCGCCTACTTTGTTTTCCTGGCCGGGTATGCGCTGTTCTGGCCGTCATGGCTCGGCCTGGCATGGCTCGGCCTCTATGGGCTAATCGCCCATCTGATGGTTCTCACCGAAGAGGGTCATCTCCAGAGAGTTTTTGGCCGTGAATACGAGGACTATTGCCGGCGCATGCCGCGCTACCTCGGTTTGCTGAGGAAAGGCGTTTAGGGTGCTGGTGCAATTGTGAACGGTGCAATGGTGAACGTGAGAATCCTCTCGAAGGCTCCCCCTTCGATGAGCGGTTACGCTCGTCGTTGGGAAACAACCCGCTGTGGATAGCAGCGGAAAAAGGAGGAGCCAATGGCACTGTACCAACTTCTTCAAGCCTGGCACTAATG
>CBDTWX010000604.1:0-3091 GCA_965364305.1 uncultured Thermoanaerobaculia bacterium | reverse complement strand
CGCGCGGACGGCGTCGAGCTCGACCGTCAGGCTGCCGAGCGCGGTGTCGATCTGAACCCGTGGTGTGTCGGTGAGAGGGTACTCCCGCCATCTGAATACGGGCGAGTTCGATAGGTCGATACCAGCGAGATGAGATCGCCCTTCGGCCTGCCGGAGCCGCGGTTTGAGATATCTCCAATCGCCATCGCCAAAGACCCCGGCGCAAAGTGCGGCGAGCGCCGGATCGTAATCCTTCACCTCGGCCCGAGTGTTGACGTGGTTGTGGAGCGAGTCGTTCTCGCGGTTGTCGTCAAACCAGCTCTGGACGCCCTCCGCCCAGTACTCGGCAGGGTTCGTGACGGCGTAGGTGCCGCGCCACAGACCCTGCTTCTTGGCCCGATCATAGGCTTCATGCAGCTGTCCCTCGAATTCGGGATCGACCACATTCAGACCCATCGCGTGGATGGCGTGGGCGAACTCGTGAATCAGGATGTTCTCGGTGGCGTAGGGATCGCCCGGGTAGCCGAGCAGATTTTCCTCGGCGCAGCTCACCGCCGGAGCTTCGGGAGTGGCGCCCAACCCGCGAGCTCGCCGATCCCAGTAGACCGCCGGCTCGAGGTGGGCGTGCTCGGGAACATCGGTGGTGTACTCGTTCCACGCCATGACCGCAAGCCGCACACGCTGAACGGCCATCGCATCCACGATGTCCGGCCGCCCGTCGAGCATGCGGCGCACGATCCACGCCGCTTCCAGGAGCGCGGCGTCCGAAACCTTTGCCGAACCGACGATCGGGAACGACCCCACCATCACGCGCTTGTGATAGAACGGCGCGAGATCGTGCTTTTCACGGAGATCATCAGTCACAGGCGCGACCACGGTGTCGGCTGAAATGTCTGACTCCACTGGCTGGCCGCACGCCGTGGCCAGAAGCAGGGCCGCCATCAGGACGGGAAGGACTCGGACACCTTTGATCGTCGCGCCGCAGATCGAGCGTTTGGGACGCATTTCCTACCTTTCGAAAAGAGCTTCACGGTCACCGCTGACGTGGGGAGAATCGGTGGCCCGAAGACCGGTCTCCATGGCAATTTCGACGAATCGTCCAAAATCCTCCGCTGACACATGCCCCTTGGGCTCGATCACCAGGAGCTTTGCGCCGGGTTTGAGGGATCTCCGGATTTCGCCGAAAAAGGTCGCCGGGTCGGGCACCTCGTGCACGACATGCATAGCCGTGCAGAAGTCGACCTTTCCCGCGAGGTCGTCGATGCCGAGACCGTTCGCTTCGCACTGACGTATCTCGAGCCGCTCCGTCAGACCCGCCCGACGCGCCCTGCGTTCGAGCGTCGAGAGCATCCGGGGCTCCATGTCGACTGCAACCACCTTGCCCCCCGCTCCGACCATCCTCGCCAACGGCAGGGTGAAGAACCCCATGGCGCAGCCGGGCTCCAGCACCACCATCCCCTCGTCGACGAGGGGCCCCAGGATCTTCCTCGGATTTTCAACCAACTTGCGCAACGGGTTCAACAGAAAATATCCCATCCACGGCGGGCAGGCACGTTGGGCCACTGTTCCTCCTCCTCGTGCACGAGATTCGCACTCCCGGCCACGCCGATGCTACCATCACGGCGTGCACATAGCCCTCCTCTACATCGTGATCGGAATCATCGCCTTTTACCTCGTCGCCGGCGTGATCCGCTACCTTCGGCAGGAGCTTCAAGCCCCCCATGAAAAGAAAAACGGCTCCCGCGACGACGGGTCGGCGAAAAGATGAGCCCAGAGGTTCCGCGGTAACAGATCGGACGATCGAAACATCAATTCACGGTCGATGACCAGAACCAGGGGCCTCCGAACTCGAAACCGTCCGAGAATATGTGTGCCTGAAAGTCGGCGAGGTCGTAGATGTAGACGACACCTGTATCCGAGCCGACACTATTGTGGTCAAACGGGGAGCCGACCATCACCGTTGACTGGAAGACCGATACGGAAGTGCCGAAGCTATCATCGGCCGCGATGTCGCTGGCCACCAGCCAACCCTGCTCGATCCATTCGCTAACCGACAGCCGGAAGGCGTGGACGATTCCTGATTCCGACCCATAAAAATAGCCTTGAGGGGAACCGACGACCAGGTTGGACGCCCACAGCGCGAGCGAGCTGCCGAAAGACAATCCCGCTTCAGAGTTCGAGGGCCAGACCTGGTCGAGAAAGACCCAGGCGTTGTCGAACTGGATCTTTACCGCAAAGCCGCACACGTCGTAATGCGCCCGATCCGGGCTGTCGGCGAGGATGTATCCGCTCCACGATCCGCTGTCTTTCTCGAGGAGATAGGCGGCGCCGGCAGTCACCCCGTCCAGGCATACATCGGTGCGCCGACCGCGGCCCGGTCGGGTTCCACGAACGACGTGGTGAGCGATACGGAAGAGCCGAACATCTCACCGGGCTCACTGCCTTTCAACTTCAGCTCGGTCGCTATGAGCGGGCCGGCGACCAGGGAGCCCACGACAGCGATCACCAGAATGGCGCAACATCCTCGATACATCGCCGATCGCCTCCCTGGCACCCCTGGTTTCGGCCGTTCTCCCCGGCGTACCTGTCGGGTGCCTTGAATCATTCGCGTTTTGATTGTTTCAATCGAAAACGCAATCTCAATCCACAAGGTTTTTCTGTGTAGCGCCTTGACAGAAAAGACAACTTCTTTCCTGAGCGACCGGTTGTGGGTTTCAAGGAACGGTTCATACAGTTCGCGTGCACGCTAGCCCGTACTTCTCACCAGGTTTCGTGACGAGGGCGGCGAAGCGCAAGTATCCGTTGGGTTTGTCGTGAATCGGGCGACGCCGTCGTAGTTGCGCTACGTCAAGGAGCACGATGTGCGACAAGCACGACGGGACGCCGTGATTCGCCGTCCGTAGTAGACGCCTGGTGAGAAGTACGGGCTAGCCCGGACTATTCACCAGCGTTCGAAGCGAAAGGTTCGAGGTGACGTGCCCAGGGTCGTTTTCGACCCGAGGGGCGCGGAGGCGCACGTGACAGTACGTCGAGCACCCCGAGGCGAGAATACGGCGTTGGGTGCGGTGCATCGGGCCTTGCAGCCGAAGATTGGTGAATAGTCCGGGCTAGG
>CBDTWX010000603.1:0-3133 GCA_965364305.1 uncultured Thermoanaerobaculia bacterium | reverse complement strand
AAGCCGGTCTCGGAGGCCGGTCGTTCCGACCCTTGACACCACCGACCTCACCGGCTGGGGGAACGATATGAACGACCCCGAGGTGACCATGCTCGACTCACTCCCCAACAGCAACCTCATCGCTTACCGCAAGGCCCTCGAGGCTGCCGGCATCGCGTTGGCTCTCGTCGCACGGGTTCCGGCGCCTCTCAAGAGCCTCGCCGACCAGGTCATCCGGTCTGCGACGTCGGTACCCGCCGCTGACTGCTGTCGCGGAGCTGTCCCTGAATCGGCCGCTGATTGGAGAAACTGATTTCTGTCGCCGTCATCTGAAAATTGTGGCTCGCTTCTGCCGGTGGCGGAGGACTTCAATCTCCATTCACCTCGCCGGATGCCGGATACGCCAACTCGTCGAGAGGTGGTGCTCCGGTCAGGACCGTGGAGTTCGGCCGAGACGGCGGTCAATCGCCCATTGATAAAGTTCGGCATACCGGCGCGCCGAGTCCTCCCAGGGGAATCGCACCTGCATGGCTCGCCGGCGCATCGCGTCGATATCCTCAGGGCGGTTGTACCAGGCCCAGACGGCCCAACCCACGGTGTCGAATATGGCCCGTGGGTCGAGCTGGTCGAAGACGAAACCGGTGCCCTCTGCCGTGTCCTGATTGTAGTTTTCGACGGTATCGGCGAGACCCCCGGTGCGGCGGACGATGGGCAGGGTTCCATACCTCAGAGAGTACATCTGACTGAGACCGCACGGCTCGTAAACGCTCGGCATGAGAAAGAAATCGGCGCCGGCCTCGATGAGGTGCGCCAAAGGATCGTTGAACTCGAGCGCAACGCTGAGGTTGGGGAGCTTTTCGTCGAGGACGGTCAGCTCCTCCTCACACCACGCCTCGCCGGTGCCGAGAATGACGAACTGGATCTCGAGCTCGCTGCAGATCGAGTACAAGCTTCCGTGGGTCGGACCGCAGAGCTCACCGAATCCCTTTTGCTCGGCCAGTCGACTGACCATGGCGAACAGTGGCACGGCCGGATCCACCTCGAGACCCATGGCCTCCTGGAGAGCCGCCTTGTTGATCGCCTTCCCTGATAGATCCTCGTGTGAGTAGTTCGCCGCGATGTGGAGGTCGGTCTCCGGGTTCCACGTCTCGTAGTCCATCCCGTTGAGCACGCCGAACAGATCCGACCCACGCCGTCTCAGCAGCTCGTCGAGGCCACACCCGAACGCCGGAGTCTGAATCTCTCCTGCGTATGTGGGCGAAACCGTGGTCAGGACGTCGGCATTGCGAATGCCGGCTTGAAGCATGTTGATCCCGTCCGCAGACTCGAAGCCCGCCGAGCCATAAAGCTCCGGCGGCAGCGGAAAGTGGCGGAAGTCTTCCTCGGGAAACACGCCCTGGTGACCCAGATTGTGAATCGTCAGCACTGACCCGGTCTCGGCAAACGGTCCATCGCGCTCTATGGCGTAGAGACACACCGGCACGACCGCGGCAGGCCAGTCGTGGACGTGCATCACGTCGGGAATCCAGTCAAGGCTCCGGCACACTTGGAACGCCCCCCGATTCAGAAGCGCGAATCGCCGCAGATTATCGCGAAAGCTCGGCTCGGTTTTGGTTCCGTAGATCCCATCCCTACCAAAGAGCACCTCGTGATCGAGGAAGTAGACCGGCACATCTGATTCGGGCAGACGGCTCTGATACACCGCGCACCACTCCTCCTCGATACCGAGCGGGACGCTGAGCGGCCCACCGATTCGCTGCAGCCGGGCGATTTCGACCGAGTAGTAGCGCGGGAGCACCACCCGCACGTCGTGACGCTGACGAGCGAGTTCGCTCGCGAGCGCCGCCACCATGTCTCCGAGCCCGCCAGTCTTGGCAAACGGGACCACCTCGCTGGTGACCATGAGCACCTTGAGTCCGGATTTCGCCACCGGCACCTCCTTCGGATCGCATCATATCTGATGCGTGAGGAGGGGGTGAGGGAGTGAGTGGGCGAGGGGGTGAGGGGGTGAGGAGCAATTCGGAATTTGGAATTCGGAATTGCCGCCCACCCGATTCAATTTCGAATTTCGGATTTCGAATTTCGAAAATGCCGCCCACCCGGCCGACCGGAAAAGGTACAGGCACCGCGACGGCAGTTGGGCCATTTGTCAATCTGAGGAGGACTTCGAGCCCGACGAAGAACCTGGGCGGGTGGCTCTGTGGAACGCTCCTCCGATGACCACCCCCCAGATCCCGTTCAACTCGGCCAAGGGCCTCGCTCAGGGCAGGCTCTTCGTCGGGAGGAACCCTCCTCAGGATGACACCTTGAGGCGAGCCTGCACCCTGCATCTTGCGCCCTGCATCTGGGTGGGTGGGGGCGGGATCAGATCAGCGCATCGTCCATGAACCCGAGACGTACGATGTCGATCCGGTCCGGATCCGACATCCCGAGCCCGTACTGGGTGTCGGCGATCTGGATGTGGTGCGGAGGCGGTTTGATCGGCCGATCGTCGCCAAAGAAAAGCTTGCGTTTGGCCTCGATGATGCGCGCACCAGTCGCGTCGACTGCGACCGGGTCGACGCCTATGATCAACCCGAAATATGGCCACACGTGCTTGCGTGAAAAGCTGTGCGGACCGGTGGAGTGGAACTGCGGGGTCAGCATCACCAGGACATTGAGCCGCACCCTTCCCTTGATTTCCGGCAAGAGCCAGATGGCGCCGAGAGGCGCACACGCGTCACCGTGGTAGTTGGGCGGCCGGTCCACATACATGATGAGATTCTTGATGCAGGTGCCGAGACCCGACCAGTCGTGGGTCCGAAGCGGTCGGGTGTTGATGATGGCTGTCGCACGTCGAAAGACAGGATTGGTCCGTACTCCTCGATCATCGACAGCGACATCTTTCGCGTCGACGCCGACTCCAAGAACCTCCGATCGAATCGCCTCCTCGAGGGCGGGCGGCGTCGGCAGGTAGCCCCACACGTTGCTCTTGATACCGACAACATCGGACGGCGAGATCAGCCGACGCCATGCTGCCGCCGGGTCCTCCTCCTCAAGGAGGGCTGCGACGCCGCGGTTGAGCATGTGGTGCAGAATCTTCGGATCGGCCTGTCCGTCGTCTCCGAGGACCTTCGGGTCGCGCACCAGCACGACCCGCCCGCGCGGCTCGTCG
>CBDTWX010000602.1:0-3141 GCA_965364305.1 uncultured Thermoanaerobaculia bacterium | reverse complement strand
CGACGCCCGCAGCTCCTCGGTCGATGCCGCTCCCCGGACCTGGTTCACACCATGGACCGCGAACCGGTCCCAATCGATCGCGCTCGCCTCGTCGCTGGGATGGAAGAACCGCACGTAACCGTAGACCTTTGTAAAGGCCCTGAGGTTTTCGATCTCTCTCGAGGTTTCATCAGGTTTGCATGACGTGAGCGATACGCCGACCAATAGAACCAGCACCACAACGATACACACCGACACGCGCGTGACCGACGGACCAATCAGCATGGCGTCCACCCCTCTTCTCTACCCCGAGCATCGGTCGTGATACGACACGGGTCATCGACGCCTCTGTCGATTCACGTCTTTTCGGATCGGAAGACCTGATCCGGCATCTTCCGCGACGACATCTCTTTCGGGGCGGCGGCCTCTCTCTGGCGCTTGTGGTCAACCGATTCAGCAGGCGAGTCCTACCAACCCGGAGGCAAGCCGGCGTCGGGCTGGCTGAAGTCGCAAACGCCCGAGGGCAAGATCTGGTGGAGCATCATCTGCTCCGTCTGAGAGGGCGTCCAGAAGCCGTAATCACCGTCGGCGATCGCCTGTCCGACAGGTTTCAACTCGCATTTGAAGATGCTGCCCTTGAAGGGTCCGCCGGCCACGATGCGGGAGGTTCCGTAGACAGAAAACAGGGCCGTGCAATCGCCTGGGGGGTGGTTGTCGAGAATTCCGTCCCAGACGTCGTCGCCGGAAGCGATCTCGGCCCCGAAGGTGTCGAAGCAGCGGTCGACCGCGCGGTCCGGTTTGTTGCCGGCAACACCCAGCTCGGGATGCTCCAGGATGTTCATCATCCACTCGTCCATCACCTCGAGCGCTTCGGGGGTCTGGTCGAATTGCGCGCCGCCCAGCGCATCTGTGAACCAGATCACCTGATTATCGGAGTTCCCCCGGTAGTCCCGGATTCGCTGCCGAGAGGCAAAGCTCTGGTGGGAGTTGTGCATGTTGAGCTCGGCTTCGAGGTAGTGGCGCCAGTCGATGATCGGGATGTCGATGTCGCCCCGGAAGACCAGCCCGGCCTCGTAGGCGGCGATCATGGCGGTCAGGTCGCCCTCGCGCCGGGGAGCAGGAACCAGCGGGCTGGTGCTGAAGACCTGATTGCGATAGCTCCACGGGTCCCAGTTCGATGGGTCGATCACACCCGGCGGGTAGAACGGCGAGCCCTCCTGCACCATGTCGGGCTCCTGCTTCCATCCGCCGATGACGGCGTTCAGCTTGAGGAACTCCGCGGGCGTGATCTGGCCCGTGGCCACCGCGCTCAGGCCGTACTGCACGCCGACGTTGTCCCAGTAGTTCTGGGCGTAGCCGTCGGCGCCGATGCCGAAGAAGTTGACGAGGTCGTCGAAGTGGGTCCAATGGATCGCCAGAACCGCCGCGATCGGCTGGTAGAGGTCCATCCCCCGGGCCGCGCCGTAGTTCGGGTTGAGGGCGAGCGGCGACAGGCCACGCCACCCCATGACGCACTCGCTGGCCCCCACGGACTGGGTGTAGGGGTTGAACACGGTATCGCTGGCGTTCAGCCCTTCGATGAGGGTCCGGTTCGGCCACGATGCCCAGCGCGGGTTGGCTCCGTCGAGCACGTCCATGTAGAACTCGAGCAGCTCGCAGTCGCCGATGTGCACCGCCTGGGTGACCATGTCGGGGTAGGAGTATTGGGGGATCGCCGCGTCGAGCAGAGTTCTGTGATTCTGGCCGTAGATATACTGCTGGATCCCTCCTCCGGATCCGCCGACCGAGACCGTGTAGACGGGTAGGTCATAAAGCTCGATGAATCTCTCCTTGACCATGAGGGCGGTCTCACCGCCGAGCACCAGGTTGTAGTGGGTGCCGGTCTTGTTGCCGGTGGAGTAGACGACCGCGTAGCCCAGCGACAGCCCGTCATTGAAGAGCATCCTGCTGCCGCTCGGGTCGCCCTGGTAGTGCCCGATCGCCACGCCGCCCTGGAAGTGGAAGATCAGCTTGCCGTTCCAGGCCGAGGTGTCGAGGTCGCCCGGACTCTCGTCGAACGGCGCGAGCATGGCAATGCTGTACAGGAAGCGGTTGATGGTTCCCCGCTCCCAGCGAACAATGTAATCGACGGTCTGTCCGTCCATGGTGGTGGTCTGTGCCATGTCTGCCGGCCGTGGTTCGCCCAGAACGTACGGCATGAATCCCCCGCCGGTGGATTTGTACACGTAGGTCACCAGGGTTTCGGCGCTGCAGTTCATGCTGTAGCCGATGATCTCGTCCGTTGGATTGCCGTCGGGATCGGTGGCAAAGACCGGGAAGCCCTCGGACGGGTTATCCACCAGCGGTTGTCCGAGTCCGTGATACTGGACGCTGCACATGAAGGGGTGCTGGTGAGGACCCGAGAACACCGGCCCGGTGATGGGGTGGCTGGTCAGCGTCAGGACAGCCGGCTCGGGCAACCCCTTGCCGTTGCCGTGCTGCTTGACGACCACCGTGTTGTCGCCAAGGGCCAGTCCATCGATGACACCAGTGAGGATCTGGGTCCCGTCGATCCGGAAAAAACGATCGGCCTGGTTCACACCGTTGACCAGGACCTCCACCTGGTGAAACGGCGTGACCGTCGGGACGGTGATGTGGAGCCGGGCGTCGCCACCGGTCACCTCATCAGCGGCGCTCGACACGACCTCGGCGACAAAAGGTGGTTTCTCTTTGGCGAGCATCGGGCTCGCCACCAAGAAAGCGACGACCAGAACCATCGCCACCCGCAGCGGTTTCAAACCCTCGCCGTTTCTCGATCCGATGTACAGAAGTTCTCCGTGCTTCATATCCACCTACCTCCTTGTTCTTGTCCGAGAATTTCCCCTCTCGCTCCAGGGGCGCAGCGCCTGGGAACGAGGACTCGTCGGGAGCCCGTTATGGCGACCTGCCTGATCTTTGACGACATCCGTGCCTGTCAATATGGAGCACACACGAATGGATCGCAAGCTCTCGATGGGGTCGTGAGTGTGACCTACGACCACCGAAGCCTCGTTTTTGTAGGGTTGCGAGCGCAGGCGGTACCGAGGGCGCCGCCACCGAGATCGGCTCGGGATCCTCCTTGAGAATCGCCGCCGCGGTCTCAATCGTGGTCGAGCCGCCGAAGGGACGGCGACCCGTCAGCAT
>CBDTWX010000601.1:0-3147 GCA_965364305.1 uncultured Thermoanaerobaculia bacterium | reverse complement strand
CATCGAGACTGTCGCCCGAATCGAGGTCGAGAACTCCTGCCCCTGCCATGACCAGGTTGCGGTCCTCTTGAACAATTGTCGCGTCAGGCTGCAGCCTCCTACCCAACGCTTCTTTATGGTCGAGGTCGAACCGCAGAATGTTCGTGCGTTTCACACCTCGAGTGTAGCAACGTTTCGCAACCGGGACTCGAAATCAACCTCCGTTCCCGCTGATCGCCCGTCGTGCCATCTCGCTGGTGATCACCAAACGGTGGCGATCGCCAGTTTTTTCGAGACCCTCGTGCTGCCAAGGATCGAATTCGAGGCGGTTGATGATCTTGTTGAATACGGTGCGCAATGCGCGCGCACCGGTGCGAATATTTTTCTCGGCTGTCTCAGCGATCATCGCAGCCGCCACTTCCTCGATTTCGAGATCGATATTCATGACCTCGAAAAAGCTCTTCGATCTGACGAAGGGAGAATCCAACGAATGCAAGAGGATCTCCTTGAGGACCGCCACGTCGAGCTCGCGCAGCAACACAACGTTGTCAAAACGTGCCATGAACTGGGGCACCATGCCGTACTCGAAGAGGTCTTCCGGTTTGAGGAAGTCGGCAAGAGAAAATCGAGTTTCGATCCTGACCTGGCCGTCGGCCATCTGCACGGCCTGAGATTTGAGCTTCTCGCCGCTTGATGGGTTGATGACCCGCAGGTAGACCTGATCGTAGAGGCCCTCAAACGCTCCTCCGCAAATGAACATCATGTGACGGGTGTCGATGTTGAGGGTGACCGGTTTTTCCTCGCCATTTTCCCAGGCGAAGGTCTTGTGCGTCACGACCTCCCCCTCCATCAGAGTCAGCAATCCCTGCTGCAGAACAACGCCGACAGCGTTGGGTTTGCCGGCGACGATCGACGACATCTTGTCGATCTCGTCGATGCAGATGGTTGCCCGCTCCATCGACTCCTTGAGCGTTTCGGGGCTTGGTTTGGCTCCCACCAACACTCGCGCCCGCTGCTCCACCGCCTCCATCAACCGCGACGGCTGGAACTCCATTCTCTCGGCATCAACGAGCAGGTTGGCGTTGATAATCGTCATCGCACGAAAGGGTCGGTACTCCGGAATATCGTGGTACATCCGCTGGATGTTGTTCATGATGGTCGTCTTACCCGTTCCCGAATTCCCGACCAACAGGATGTTCCCCGGCACTTTCCCAGTGGTGTGTTTGTAGACCGCCACCGACGTGTAGCGCAGAGCGTTGTTCTGTCCGAGCACCCCCTTGTTGAGCTCTTCGAATATCTGCGGCGGTGTGATCTCCTCGAGCGGGCGCAAGCTCTTTTCGCCGCCACTCATTCGACAACCTCCCACACGCCATCTCGCGGAGCGATCGCGATATCGTCGATGGTAACCGACCGTCCACACCCGCCGGGTCGGAAATCGGTGACGATGTCGACGTGCTGGGCGGAGCGATTCACCACCCCCGCCGTCACCAGTTCTTCAATCACGGTCCTGCCTTCATCAGAGCCCGGGTCCTTTACATAGCAGTCCTCGTAGCTCGCGCCGATCGCGATGTGGAGGGTGCCCCCCACCTTTTCGACGAAAAGCGGGTGCTTGAGCACTCTGTCGAGGCCCGGGTTCATGCCGAATGCTACCTCGCCGAGCCGGTGTGATCCATCGTCGGTCTCGATGATCGCCGACAGGTGCTCGTTTCCGATGTCGGCCGAGTACTCGACGATCAACCCGTCTTCGAAACGCACGTAGATTCCGCTGATGTCATTGCCACCGTAGTTGACCGGAAGGTCGACGAAGATCTCGCCCTGCGCGCTCCCTGCGTCTGGACTCGTGAAGATTTCGCCGTCGGGGAAGTTCCGCAGACCGTATGACATCACAGCTCGGCCGTGGGAGATGTCAAGCGACAGCTCGAGGTCGCGCTGCTCGACGGGGTGCACGGTGACGATGCGGATTGTCGTGCCGTCGTCGATGATCGGTGCGAGTTTCTTCTCCGCGTCCAAAAGCGGACGAGGATCGGTCGTTGAGGCGCCGACGATGAAGCTCTCATAGCTATCGAAGTCCATTCCCTCGAGCTTGGCTGAGGCTTCCGTCGGGAACAGGGTGATGACCCACGGTTTTGAAAGCCTGACGTCGGCGAACGGACGGTCGGCTGCGGCCAACGCTTGCGACTGCTCGGCATTCAAACCCATGAACTGTGAAGGGTCCTCGGCGCCGAGCACTTCGACGTACTTGGTCATGCTCTCGTAGCGCTGAAGGTGCCAGTCCGGTACATTCGCGATCTGGCTTTCAGAGGCCCACCGAGCCATTCCGGCGGACCACACGCGTCCGCGTTCGTTGTTGGGCGGGACCAGAAGGACGTCGGGCACGCCACCCCCTTCGATGACTCTGCGCTCGAGGACCGACATCAGCGGCCAGCACACCGCCTCGCCCTTGATCATGACCCGGTCATCCTCACCGACTCCGCCAATCGAGTGGTCGAGCAGAAATCCCGCCCACGTTTCGAGGTCTTTTTCGTCAATCACGGTGTTCTCCTTGCGCCACGTTTGGCGGCGGTCATTGTAGCCGCTCGAGGCCAAACCGTCTTCCCACACGGCGAGGTCAAAAATGCGGTCACGCGATGATCACTCGCTTCCCGGGGCGATGATCGGAACGGTCCGATGGCCGCGTACCCCCATTTCTCGAATCTCCTGCGACCGGATTTCAACATTCAACAACGGAGCGAGACGCGGTACACTCGACCAATGAACACCCGCATCGAGCTCGACGATTCAGGCCCGGGAATTCCCTCTGCGCCAGTCGAGTGGGACGCGCCGCCCGCGCCCTGTGCCCGGCAGTTCGCCCATATCGATTGGGAGCGCTCGACCGCCGACGGGATGAAGCTCTACCTCTCCGAAGAACCCAGGATCGGCGACGAGTTCTCATACAACGGCGTCCGATGGCAAATCGTCGATTACCGCGACGGATGGGTGGCACGTCTCCTGGTATGATCCCCGGCCATGGAACCCGATCTGTACAGCATTCCTGATGATCTTCGTGAGCTGCCCCCCGAGAAAGCGGCCGATCGGCTCGCCGCGATCATTGAATCTGTCGCCGAAGATGATTCCAAGGCACCAGAAACCGACGCCGAGGCCGTCGATCTGCTCGACGATCGGCGGGTC
>CBDTWX010000600.1:0-3147 GCA_965364305.1 uncultured Thermoanaerobaculia bacterium | reverse complement strand
TCGGGAGAACTCAAAATTCTCTTCGACGGCCACATCGATTGCGTCGGCGTCGGAGATCTCGCGAGCTGGGATTTCGATCCCTTCAAGGGCAAATTGGAGAACGGCGAGGTCTGGGGCCGCGGTGCAGTGGACGAGCTGCCGGCGATTGCAGGGATGGCGTACGCGGCGAAGATCCTCGCCGAACGCGGGTTGCCCGACGGTGTCACTCTCTATCTCACCGCCTCGGTGATGGAGGAGGACTGCGACGGCTACTGCATGCGTCATCTCATCGAGACCGAGCGTATCCGCCCCGATGTCGTGGTGCTCGGCGAACCGACCGACCTCGGGGTCTGCAGGGGACAGCGCGGGAGAATGGAGGCCACCATCACGACCCGGGGCATTTCGGCCCACGGGGCGCACGCGTCACGCGGCGTCAACGCGTTGTACAAGATGGCGCCGATCATCACTGATATCGAGAAGCTCAACCAGAACCTCGCCAATCACGAGTTCCTCGGGGCGGGATCGATCATCGTCTCGTCGATCGAGTGCACAACACCGTCGCTCAACGCGGTGCCCGATTCAGCGCGCATCTACATCGACCGAAGGCTCACGGTCGGCGAGAGCCAGGATATCGCGATGGAGGAGCTGCGTGGCCTCCCCCACCTCGGTGACGCCGAGGTCGAGTTGCTCTCCTACGACGCCGTCAGCTGGCGCGGCACGCGCGCGCGACAGGAGAAGTACTATCCCACGTGGATACTCGAGGAGGACCACCCGCTCGTGCAGGGAGTCGTCGAGGCAGCCGCCACCGTCCTCGGTGAGAGGCCAGCGATCTCACGCTGGTCCTTTTCCACCAACGGCGTCGCCACGATGGGAACTTACGGCATCCCGACGGTCGGCTTCGCTCCCGGCCGCGAAGAGCTGGCACACACCACCGAGGAAAGGGTGGCGGTCGAAGATCTCGTCAAGGCCACCGCCGTCTACAGCCTGATCCCCGAGGTGTTGGCTTCCAAAAGACCATGATCATCCATATCTCAAATTCTCGGGCTCAGGATTCCTCTGATCAGAGATGCTGACCGGGAGAGGGCACCCGGAATCCTGAGCCCGAGAATTTGAACAGAGGAGAGAGCTATGAACTCACATCTCAAAGGTAAAGACTTCATAACGACGCAGGACTGGTCCGTTGAGGAGTTGGACAAGGCGCTCGATCTCGCCGTGGAGCTCAAGGCGAAGAGGGCGGCGGGCGAACCCACGCTCCTGCTGACCAACAAGACCCTGTACATGATCTTTTTCGACGCCTCCACCCGCACCCGAAACTCCTTCGAGACCGGGATCACGCAGCTCGGCGGCCACGGCATTTTCCTGTCGCCGGACAAGATGCAGATCAGCCACGGCGAGAACGCCCGTGACACGGCCAACGTTCTGTCGCGCTACGGCGAGGCAATCGCCATCCGTCACTGCGCGTTCAGAGAGGGTCAGGACTACATCCGCGAGGTAGCCGAGCACGCTTCGATTCCTGTGATTTCGATGCAGTGCGACGTCTACCACCCGTGTCAGATTCTGGCCGACCTGCTGACCATGCGCGAACGTTTCGGCGCCGACACTCGAGGCCTCAAGTTGGGGGTGGCGTGGACCTCGGCCCCCAACTACGTTCGGCCGCTGTCGGTCCCGCAGAGCCTGATCCTGCTCATGCCCCGATTCGGAATCGATGTCACCCTCGCCTGCCCACCCGAGTTCCGCCTCATGCCGGAGATCGAGGCCCAGGCTCGAGCCAACGCCGAGGCCGGCGGAGCGACCTTCGAGATTTCCGAGACATTCGAGGATGCCTTCACCAACGCCAACGTCGTGGTTCCGAAATCCTGGGGACCTCTCATGACGACTCAGGACACCGCAGAAGGTCTGGCCCTGATCGAGAAATACCCGACCTGGCGTTGCGATGCGGACAAAATGGCCCTTGGCGCCGACGACATCATCTATATGCACCCGCTTCCGGCAGACCGCGGCCGCGAGGTAACCGACGAGGTCATCGACGGCCCGCAGTCGGTGGTCTATGACGAAGCGGAAAACCGACTTCACGTTCAGAAGGCGCTGATGGCGCTCATGATGTAAGCACGAGTTCGGAATTCGGAATTCGGAATCTGGCCGGGTGAATAGAGATTGAAGTCCTCCAACAGCGTCAGCGGCAGGAACGACGGCACTTTGAGGTGCGCGAAGAGGCATCAACGGCACAGGTGCCGCCCTTCGCATTGTTCGAATGGGTGCTCCTGAAACTGGAAACGCGCCACGGGCGAACAATGCGAAGAGTGGCACCTCGCGCATCGAAGCAAGACGCATCTAACAGTACAGGGAAGCGGTCGGACGAAAAATGATGATCCAGATGCCGGTGTTCTTCTTGACCTCCCCGCCGGGAAGCTCATAATGAAAGTACGCGGACCGGAGGCCATCCGGGTTCTCGGGTTGCAGCGGGGTGGGTGGGAGCGACCATGACCCTCTGGGTCTGTGCTCCTCGCGGCCCCGAGGCAATCGGAGGCGATCATGGCCATTACCATCACCGGGAAGAACCTCTCGATTGAAGACGTTGTCGCGGTCGCGCGGCGTGGAGAACGCATCGAGCTCCACCCCGGCGCTGTCGAGCGAATCAGAGCCTGCCGGACCTTCCTCGATGACCGCATCGATGCGCGAGAGATCATGTACGGCGTCAACACCGGCATTGGCGAGTTCTCCGAGGTCGTGCTCGACGAGGATCAGGTGCGGCGGTTTCAGCGATACCTGATCTACAACCACGCCGCCGGAATCGGCGAGCCCTGTCCCGAGGACAGGGTTCGGGCAGCGATGCTCCTGAGAATCAATGTCCACGCCAACGGCCACTCCGGATGCCGTCCCGATGTCACCGACACGCTGGTTGCGATGCTCAACAAAAGGGTCACTCCGGTCGTCTGTGAAAAGGGTTCGGTCGGTGCCTGTGGTGACCTCGCGCCGATGAGCCAGATCGCTCTCCTCCTCCTGGGTGAGGGTGAAGCCTTTTTTCGAGGGTCGAGAATGACGGGCGACAAGGCTCTCGAGGCGGCCGGAATACCGGTACCTGGGCTGCAGGCGAGGGACGGCCTCGCCGTCATCAACGGATCGAATCTGACCAACGCCATCGGCTGCCTCACGGTGTGGGATTCGGAG
>CBDTWX010000599.1:0-3159 GCA_965364305.1 uncultured Thermoanaerobaculia bacterium | reverse complement strand
GAAGTCTGGCATGCCCTCGAAGGCAGGCGCGCCCGGCCGTCTCTGCCCTGTCCCTCTCCCCTCGAAGGAATGATCTTTCGCCGCGACGGAGGGCAGATCGCAACGAGCCACGAGGGGGGGGAAATCCGCCTGTGGCCGGCAACGGCTTCCGGAGGTGCGCGGTGATCTTTACTCACTGCACATGTCCTTCTCGTCGATGACCACCTGCACGTCGTCGATGTACCAGCCCTCGGTTCCGGTGCAGGCCGTCCAACATTCGTAGGTGTACATCACGAACTTGAACCTGAACTGCGAGGCGCCGGCCAGCGAACCGAGGTTGACGCGGGTCTGCTCCCAGGTCAGATCTCCGGCATCCTTGTAGAACGACTCGACCCGAGACCACGTGTCGCCGCCGTTGGTCGACAGCCATAGGCGACCGCGGCTGCTGCCCGGGCATGGGATTTCAGCCGCGTGCCAGAAGCTGAGCTCCTTGAGGGACACGCCTGGCGGAATCGTCAGATCCGGGCTCACGAGCGACTCCTCGGGGTCGACATACGAGACGTTTTCGCTCGCTTCGGGGGTGTGGTAGCTGCGGACTCCGCTGTGTGCCCGGTCGTCCGACCAGATCCAGTCGCCGTGGCCCTCGGCCGAAACACACGTGCTGACCTCACGCAGGTTCGTGCCGGACCATACGGACCCCATCTGGTCGGTTTCCATGTCGTCGATGAACAGGTAGTCCTTGTCAGTTTCCTTGGTGAAACTCCCCGTGATGTCGGAGAGGTTGGTCCCGGTGAGCGTGTACGTGAAGGTGATGCTCCGGCTGTGGTAGCCGTCCGGATCGCAGGCGAGTGTGACCGTGAAGTCATGACCGACGGTCTCCCCTACGGCGATATTGCCGAGATCCACCGCTGCCGGCTCGATGGTCAACGCCGATGCCGAAATATCGCTGTCGTCCGAAACGCCCACTACGAGGGTGACATCTTCACCGAGCTCGGTGGCGCAGAGTGAGTTTGTGACCGCCACCGTGAGCGACACCATCTCGCCGTTGTCGAGAAAGCCGTCGCCGTCGCCAAGCGGGTCGCTCACCGTGCTGCCGGCGTAATCGAGGTGAGCTCCGATGAGGCTTTCGTACACGTACGATATGCTGGCCGTCTCGGCGCCCACACACCTCGTGTCGAGAACTCCAGACGGTGTCTCGTCGTTGAGCGCCGTGTTGGGATCCGAGCTCGCGGTGAACTCGGTACTACCGTCGTCCAACGACATGGCGGCGTTCGCGGTCCCCGAGTTGAGGCCGGACGGGTCGTTTGCCCAGCCGGCGCGCTCGACCGCCGCCCGATAGGGCCACTGGTCGCGGCTGCCGTCGAGGTCGCGGTGCCAGACGACAAGTCCGAACTCGGGCAGGAACGGCTCGTAGTAGCCGACCGGCGCCCGATTCTCGAGTACCAGCCACTCGCCCGTGTCGTTCGGCGCGACCATCCGGTGCATCACGTTGGCGTGCGAGCTGCCTCCAAGGGCATCGACTCGGTACCCCCCCGCGGCGTGGAGCGAGCCATCGATCAGGTCGGTGATCTCGTCCTCGAAGATCCACCCGTAGCTCGACTCGCTGCCCGCGAGCTCGATATCGAACTTGAGGGGCGCCCCCATGTGCGACGGATGGGTGCCGGACTTGGCGCCGTTGAAGCTGCCGCCGTCCATCAGGTCCCACTCGCCGGCGACGTTGGCGTCGTAATCGTAGTCGTACAGGTCGGGCGCCCCGAGCGTGTGGAAGGCTTCGTGGGCGTAGACCCCGACCCCGAACCACTTGTCGACCACCGACCAGGGGTCGGTCCGGGTGTCGACACCAGGCTCGAACTCGGGATTGATAGAGTAGCTGTGCCATCCCGGAAACGAGACACCATCATCGGTCTTGACCCGTTTGTGCAGCACCCACTGGTGCGACCAAATATGATGCTCGGGGTCGCCGCCCCAACAATCCTCGCCGTAGTACTCCTGGCCCGGACGGGCGTGGACAACGAAGATCATCAGCTCGGCGTCGCTGATCAGGCCGTCTCCGTCGCTGTCGTAGGCCGCATAGTCGATGTCCGGGTCGGCGGCGCCGATCGCCCAGACCGGTAGCCTCCAGATCTGGCCCTCGAGCATATCGGTGTTGCAGTACGAGCCCTGCAGCTTGTCAGCTCCCCAGTGGGCCATCGTTTCGGGGCTCACATACCACCCCTCGTTGACCACTTCGCCACTGCCAAACCCGTTCCGCGCAACCTCGACCTCCCACCGGAACTGGCCATAGCTCACCTCGTCAAAGTAGTGGTTGAGCCCGCCGGCGACTGTCTCGTCGTTGAAGAGATCCTGCCAGGTATCGGCCGAGTTGGGCCGGCTCGGAATCGGCTGGTAGTCCGGCTCAGAGGGAATCGGGGTGCCCGGTCCCGAGGTGTGCTTCCAGTCGGCAAACTCGACGAGGATCACCAACACCGGAACATCAATGGACGCTGGAACGACCGCTTTGGTGGTCGCCCCGCGAGCGACAGAGGTCCTGAATCCGCGCGCCCTGAACAGATCACTGATCGAGCCGTCATTCTCGATGGCGATCGGGATCGCGAAAGCCTCCGGATCGATAACCGGCCGGATGTGACGCGGCCAATATGCGGGAGGGCGGTCGATTCCGGCACGCAGCGGCGATGGCGCGAGCGCGTCGGCGCCATCCGACACCGGGTCGGCATAGACCCACCAGCCGTTGGGCTGCCGCAAGATCGTGTAGCCGTCCTCAGTTTCGTGAAAGACGATTCGCTCGTCGCCGACCATCCTGACCGAGATTTCGGTACCGTCGGGTTGGTAGATGGTGAACGGAAACGGATAGGCCCTGACCGCATGAGTCGGTCCCGCACCCAACAAAAATGCGAGACCGACGACGACAGAGAGAACCAGCGGAACTCGGGCGGACAAGAACAATCTCTTCGTGACGTACGACATATCCAGATACCCCCTTTTCTCAACCTCAGTTTGCTCGGTGCGAAAGGCTTGGAATGCAAGATGCCTGCCAGGCGGAGCTCGGCCTCGTCGATGGTGGCAACCCTACATCGGGGCGTTTCGACACTTCGGCGTGGCCGATGGACACGGTGGACGGGTGCCTCTCGAACCCGGACTATTCACCAATCTTCGGCTGCAAGGCCCGATGCACCGCACCCA
>CBDTWX010000598.1:0-3177 GCA_965364305.1 uncultured Thermoanaerobaculia bacterium | reverse complement strand
GCGACACGATCGCGTGCACATGTGGGTGCCAATTGGCCAGGTCGCCCGCGGTCTGGACCACGGCGACCATCCCCGGCCGCATCCCCTCGTCGCCGGCCGCCGCACACATCAGCTCCAGCACCGTCTCCCAGGCTGCGTGCGCGAGCCCTCCGAGCAGCTCCCGGTGGTGCAGGAAGTACGGCCGCAGCATCTTCGGCATCACGAACACCCACTGCGCGTGCCCCACCTCCTCGAAGACCTCCTCCGCCAGCAACGCCGCCGTTGCAGCCGACCGCTTGGCCGCGCATGACGGGCACAGCTCTCGTGTCTTACAGGAGAATGCGAACGTTGACAGCTCGTCGTCAGCCATTTTCTACGCCTTCCCGAAGCAGCGGCTCATCATGCGCCCGGTACGCCTCACCCATCCCACCAGCACCGATCTTCTCGACGATGCGGTAGTGCCCAAGCGTGCGACCGATGAGGTCATTCATTGTTGGTGATTCCCAGCGGGGCTATGTTATCGCAGCTTGGAGGGTGTGTGACTAGGTCGTCGGAGGCTATTGAGCAGGAGCCGGGGGCAGGTCAAGGAAGGGCGATCCTCAACCTCTTGCTGGTACAGCTTTTTGGGACTTGGGTCACCATTGGAGGGTGTAAGATTGAGTTGTGCCCTGACACCGAACACTTCGCAAACCTCCAGCCCTGAACGAATCGTTGGACTATCGCCCCATCTGCCCCCAAAATTCTCAGGAGTGAAATTGAGAAGATTCCAGGAAACAGTCGGTCATCACGCGATCACAATTTTTCTTCTATTTGGCTTTACCGTCGTACAGATTGGGATTCTCCTGTCAGACGAGACCGCCTCCTGGGTAAAGGTCGCTTCCCTGGTTGTTCTTGTCGCGACGGTTTCGGGTGTGGTGTGGGCCATAGCGCGCGGCTCCTGGCATCCTTTGAAAATATTTGTCGAAAGCTCTGACGAGATGACTCGATCCCTCGACGAAGTGCCCGTTGAGCGAGTCAACCTTTACATTCTCATCGCCGCCGGTCTGACTCTCTATTTCGAACTCATGCTGATCCGGTGGCATGCCTCGTGTTTTCAACTTTTTGGCTATTTCAAAAACATCAGTCTCGTCGCATGTTTCCTGGGCCTCGGAATTGGCTACGCCCGAGGCGGTGCAAGAAGAATATGGCTCTCGACAATCATCCCGGCCATATCTCTTCAGTTGGTTGTTCTGTACATTCTGCGGTTTTCTGGTATAGGCCCGATTTTGAATAATCCGGTCCCCGAAAACATCACTCTCGGATTGGCGCAATACAGGATTTCGGGACTCATGATGACCTACGGCGTCCTGATCGTGGTGTTCATCGCCACCACGATTTCGTGTATCCCTTTGGGCCAACTCGCCGCCAGGCTGATGTCTCGCCGACCTCCTCTTGTCGCCTATTCCTGGAACCTTTCTGGATCGATTCTAGGCATCGTCATGTTCACCGTTCTCGGGTTTGCCTGGGCCCCTCCTTCGGTCTGGATGCTGGTCGGTTTCCTTGGAATGCTCGTATTTCTCCGCCGGAACCGCTCCGCGCTCGTTCAATCTACTCTCTTCATGGCGATCGCGCTCGCGACCCTTGCTCTACCCCTGTCCTTCACCGCGATCGACACGTATTCGCCTTACCAAATTCTAACCCTCCGAGTATTCAAAAACACACCACCAGTGCTGTTTGTCAACCATGCCTACTTTCAGAGGATTCTGGATCTACGTCCGGCGGCAACAGAGGAAAGCACGGATTTGAAACGGTGGTCTACGTACTATCAGATTCCATATAGTCTGTCCGGTAAAACGGATTCCGTTTTGATCCTTGGCAGCGGAATGGGAAACGACGTTGCCGCTGCGCTTCGCGCCGGATCAAAAAGGGTCGATGCAGTCGAAATCGATCCCGCCATACTCAAGTACGGCAGATACCTCCACGTCGAGAACCCATACGGGGACAGCCGTGTCACAGCGTCTGTCGATGATGCTCGTCGCTACGTTCGCCGATCCGACCATAAGTACGACCTCATAGTCTACGGACTCTTGGATTCTCACACTCTGTTGTCCGCCAACACGAGTGTCCGTCTCGATTCTTTTGTTTATACGGTAGAAGCATTTCGTGAAGCCCGCCAACTACTGACGAACGACGGGAAGATGGTGATCACTTTTACGATCCTATCTCCCGCTCAAGGTAAGAAGCTGGTTCTGATGCTGACAGAAGCATTCGAGGGAATACCCCCTCGGATCTTTAAGAGCAACTATGACGGAGGATTGACGTTTGTGACGGGCAACGCAATGTCGCGGTACTCGATCCCGGAACGATTGCAGGCAACTGATGTGACGGATTTCTACAGCTCAGATGCAATTGATGCAGATCCGGCGACGGATGATTGGCCATTCTTCTATATGCCAAAAAGATCCTACCCGGCGTCCTATATTCTGATTCTCGTTACGATTCTTGTGATCGCAACGACAATTATTCGACGCCATCTCGGATTGTCCGCAAGCGGTTTCTCCTTGCCCTGTTTCTTCCTCGGCGCCGGTTTCATGCTTCTCGAAACCAAAGGAATCACGGAGCTTGGATTGCTATTCGGTAGTACGTGGCTGGTTATAAGTATCGTGATCGTTGGAATACTCATCATGGCCTATCTGGCCAACCTCGCAATTCTCAAATTGGGAAGTCCACCGACAATCTTGACCTACCTACTCCTCTTTTCATCCATCGCTCTAGGTTATTGGTTGAGCGAGGCAAATCTCTTCAGCAGGCTTGACCCGACGGTGGCGATTCTTTTGCAGGTCACGGTATTGACCGTGCCACTCTTCTTTGCAGGTTTCGTGTTCTCTCACGAGCTGAGTAAGGCTGGAGATATCAAGATTGCTCTCTCCTCAAATTTGATTGGCGCAATGGTGGGTGCACTCCTGGAGTACAATTCCATGTACTTCGGCTTTCAGTTTCTATATTTATTGGTCGTCACGATGTACGCGTTCGCCCTCGTTTTCTCTATCCGCATGGTGAAAGCTTGACCAACGACGATTCGACCTGCCCCCGCTGAACCAGAGAATCGGTGCCAGGCTTTAGGACCTTAGGAAGTTTGACCCATCCTTTCTGCTGGTGAGAACTTGGTCGCCTTTCGCGAAAGCGCCTTGTCCATTCGATCCAACTCGGCTGCAAATT
>CBDTWX010000597.1:0-3188 GCA_965364305.1 uncultured Thermoanaerobaculia bacterium | reverse complement strand
GTGTACCTCTACCTGCCGCTGGCCTATCTGAGCGAGCCCACCTTCAACTATGCCGGGAGGTACGGTCCTGACGGGGTGTTTCGGGCGGTCGACCTGACCACGCTGTCCGGAATCTGGTGGCTGGTCTCCGGTCAGACGTTTTCCGGCCAGATGATGGCCTATGGCGGCGCTGAAGCGATGCGAGAGGCCGGCCATTTCGGCGTCGAGTTGTGGCGTGCGTTCGTGGCGGTCGGAGTCGGACCGGGATTGCTGGGCATGGGGGTGATCCTGCGAACTCGGAGGTCGGTGGGTATCTTGCTGCTCTCGATCTTCCTGCTCCACAGTGTCTTCTACATCAACTACGCCGTCGGCGACAAAGACACGATGTTTCTGCCCTCCTACCTGATCTGGACGCTGTGGCTGGGCATCGGGTACGAATGGCTGCTGCAGTGGATCGAGAAGCAGCGCACTCCGGGCTACCTGAGCTCACCCCGCGCTGCCAGATTGCTTCTGTGTCTGTTGATGAGCAGTGTCGTCCTATTGTCCCTCTTCATCAAGGGTCCGCTGGTAGACCAGTCCGGCGATCGAAGCACGCGTAAGCGAGCTGAGACCATCTTGGCTCTGGTCGAGCCGGGAGGGCTTCTGATCGGTTGGTGGAACACGGTTCCGGCGGTCGAGTACCTGCAACTGGTCGAGGAGCGGGATGAGGATCTGAAGGCGATCAACCGATTCTTGATCGACCTGCCGGATCTGCGCGCGCTGGTGCAGAGCCGGCTCGGCAGGCAACCGATCTATCTGGACGAGCCCCCTGGAGAAGATCTCCCCGGCGTTATGGGCGTCCGTGAGGGGCCCTTGTATCGATTGATCCGGACGCCCGGGTCAGCCCTCGAGACCACCGAATCCGTTGTCCCCGGGTTGTGACGCACTTCACAGTGCGATCCGGATCAGGTTGTTAGGTTTTGCACAACGATGTCCAGAACGATTCTCGAGCACCGGTTGATCGCCGCCCTGATTCTGTGCCTCTCGGGTCTGGCTCTTGTGCCGTTCGATCTACTACCCAGCCGGGTTTTTGGCTGGGAGCAGTTGGGCGGAGTCTATGACCGGATCTTCGAGGATGGGTTCGAAGAGGGCAATACGGACCTTTGGAAGGGTGGAGCGCCGCAGAACTTCAGGCTCTTCTTCACCCACGAAGAGGCGGAGTTTCGTCAGGAGTACCGACTCGATCAGGATCTGGCCGCACAATTCGGTGACCGCGGAGCGGTTTTGCTGGCGGGATTCACACACTCCGGCGAGCCGGCGTTTTCCACCGAGATGCGCGCCACCGAGCAGGGGCTGGAGGTGCGATTGGGTGCTGCTCTCGATGGCGAGCGGTGGCTCGCGGGTGAATGGCAACGGCTGCTGGGCGATCCGGTCTTGACCATCGAGTGGCAGCAAGGGCACCCCTTGGCCGAAGATGGTTTCCTCTACCTGCTTCTGGATGGCCGACTGCAGGCGTGGCTGACGGACCTCGACAACGACTCACTGCGGCTCGAAACGATTGCCATCACCAAGTCTGGAGCGCAAACGCTCCTGAACCCGATTCCCGGATCTCGATAGTCCCCACGGAAGCCACTGATCGAACTGGTAGTTTTGGCACGCCGGGCCGAGGGAGAATTCCTCCGGGTCCAGGGTTGCACCTCGCCGTCAGAATCTGAAATGATTGTGTAGTAGCGAAGGGAAAGCGTCCGGGTAGCGGTTCGATCCAGGCGCCGGGGAGATGGGCTTTACAGTATGGAGGCGAGGAGGTATACTCGCAAATTCCACTAGTCGGCGCCGCTTGGGGCCCGGCCAGGGGAATTGCGGTCTTGTAATTATCGCCTACGTAGCTCAGGGGTAGAGCACTTCCTTGGTAAGGAAGAGGTCACCGGTTCAAATCCGGTCGTGGGCTCCACCGCTGAAAGTCAAACGCGGATTCACCTGCTCGAAAGTCAATCAGGCAAGTCGACAAACCGTCGGGAGGATAGGAAAGCGCCATGGCGAAGGAGAAGTTTGAGCGTACGAAGCCTCATGTGAATGTGGGGACGATAGGTCACGTGGATCACGGCAAGACGACGTTGACGGCCGCGATCACGAAGGCTTTGGAGACGAAGGGCATGGCGTCGTTCATCGCCTTCGACGAGATCGACAAGGCACCGGAGGAGAAGGAGCGTGGGATCACGATCGCGACGGCTCATGTGGAGTACGAGACGGAGAATCGTCACTACGCTCATGTGGACTGTCCGGGTCACGCGGACTACGTGAAGAACATGATCACGGGTGCGGCGCAGATGGACGGTGCGATTCTGGTGGTCTCGGCCGCGGATGGTCCGATGCCGCAGACGCGGGAGCACGTGCTGCTGGCGCGTCAGGTGAACGTGCCGTCGATTGTGGTGTATCTGAACAAGGCGGACATGGTGGATGACGAGGAGTTGCTGGACCTGGTGGAGTTGGAGGTTCGGGAGCTGTTGTCGAGCTACGAGTTTCCTGGGGACGACATTCCTGTGATTCGCGGTTCGGCGTTGAAGGCCTTGGAGTCGGATGACGCGGACTCGGAGGAAGTGAAGTCGATCTTCGAGTTGATGGACGCGGTGGACAACTACATTCCGATGCCCGAGCGCGATGTGGACAAGGAATTTTTGATGCCGATCGAGGATATTTTCTCGATTTCGGGTCGTGGGACGGTGGTGACGGGTCGAGTGGAGCGGGGTGTGGTGAAGGTGGGTGAGGAAATCGAGATCATCGGGATTCGTCCGACGACGAAGACGGTGGTGACGGGTGTGGAGATGTTCCGGAAGTTGCTGGACCAGGGTCAGGCCGGGGACAACATTGGCGTGTTGCTTCGGGGGACGAAGAAGGACGAGGTGGAGCGGGGTCAGGTGCTGGCCAAGCCGGGTTCGATCACGCCGCACACGAAGTTCAAGGGCGAGGTCTATATCCTGAACAAGGAAGAAGGGGGTCGCCACACGCCGTTTTTCGACGGGTATCGTCCGCAGTTCTACTTTCGGACGACGGACGTGACGGGTGCGTCGAAGCTGCCGGAGGGCACGGAGATGGTGATGCCCGGTGACAACGTCAACCTGGAGGTGGAGCTGATCGCTCCGATCGCCATGGAGAAGGGCGTGCGATTCGCCATCCGTGAGGGTGGCCGCACCGTCGGTGCCGGGACCGTCACCGACATTATCGAGTAAAGG
>CBDTWX010000596.1:0-3189 GCA_965364305.1 uncultured Thermoanaerobaculia bacterium | reverse complement strand
GCTCGATGCTGCGGATAGTGAGAGAGGCGGACGAAGTTGCAGCCATAGCTCTTGAGCAGCTCGGCGTCCGCGCGGTGAAGCTCTTCCGGGAGTGCGTTTCCGAGCCCGGGAATCGACTCGTGCCGGTTCCACCCGTGGAGCTCGATCCGGGCGCCGTCGAGAAAAAAGCCCTCGTCGGGCCGAAACTCGGCACGGGTGATGCCGAAACGGATCCGCACCGTGTCGGCGATGCCGTCGTCGGTTTCCAGCTCGGCTACAGCCCAGTAGAGCTGCGGATCATCGGGCGCCCAGCAGCGCGGCGTGGGAATCACAACCGACGCAACGGCACCAGCCTCTTCGACGCGAACCGGTCCGGCGGCGGCGACCTGTCCGCCCTCGGAATCCGTGACGATCCAGCTCAGCCGGGGATCTCCGGAGGACGCGTCCATTCCCTTGATGCCAGCTCTCAGCTCGAGGGTCTCGGCGCCGTCCTCCGTCGGCATGCCCGCAATCTGGACAGTATGGCGATCGATCCGAAAGTCGGGCACCCACTCGACCCACGCCCGCCCGGCGAGACCGCCGTAGAGCAGGAAGTCCGGGTCGCGTTTTCCAGGGAGGGCGTTTTTTCGCCAAAGGTTGTCGAGTCGCAGAGCCAGTTGATGTCGGCCGACGGGAAGGTCAGAGGGGAGACCGATGTCGAAACCGAGGTATTGGGCGTCGAACCTGGCGATTGCCCGGCCGTTGATCCGGACATCACCGACGCCGTAGAAACCCTCGCTGCGAAACCGCCAGGATCCCGGACCCTCGGGTGCGGGAGGAAGGCCTACGACTCTCCGGTAGGCGCCGTGCCCAGTGTAGCTCCGTCGTTCGTACTGAAAGGTGTCGCCGCGGTTCCAGCAGTGCGGAAGGTCGACCGTTTCGCCGCCATCGCCCCGTCCTGAAAGCCAGCGGCGACCGACGCGTCCCCGCGCGAACTCCCAGTCATTGCTGATGTCGTGGCGAAACCGGAGCGGTGTGTCGATCATCGGCGGCCATAGTAACCCGCCCATCCACCCGCCCGAATTCGGAATTCGGAATTCGGAATTCCCACCCACCCCTTTCCCAGCTGTCCGCCCGATGCTCGATACTCGATACTGGATACGCGATCCGCCCGCCCGGCCCCCGCCCATCCACCTGCCGAGGCATGGGGTTTGAGCGCGAGCCGTCTCCGTGCCCGTCTCCGTCTCCGTGCCCGAATTGTGCCGGCGGCAGCTATCACGGGCCGAGTCAGCGACAAGGACAGCGACAGCGCCAGCAACAGGATGCACCGGCAGGAACAGCGGCAGGGGCAGCGTCAGTTGAGAGCGGCGGCGATCAGGTGTGACGGTGACACCGACAGGGTCCCCACCGGTTCGCACCGTGATGACGAAGAATGGCTGCCGCTGCCGACTGTCTCTGACGCTGATCCTGAATCCTGAATCTGACCCCTTTTGCGGTTGCCTGTCGCAGACGATTGTCGCTGCTCTCTGCCCCTGATACTGATGCCGTCCATGACCATGCCCCCGAGGCCCTGCCACGGGTTGGCGGGCAGTCGGGCACGGAAACGGAGACGGAGACGGGCACGGGCACGGGGCAACTGAATTCGTGGGAGGGTGGGTGGGAACTCAAAACTCAAAACTCAAAACTAAAAGCTCATCCGTCGGGTGGGTGGCCCGAGCCTCAGGGACTGGGCTTCGAAACCGCCTCCTCGAGGAGCCGGGCGAGCTTTTTGGGATCGGTGGTCGGGAGCTGACACTCGAAGTTGCGGCAGACGTAGGCCGCGGCTCGCCCTTCAACCTGGACATAGCCCTCGGCAAAGGGTGCCAGCTCACGAACAGCGTCTCCTACCGTTCCGCTCGGCACCAGCAGCACGGATGCCTGGGGAAGGTACGACTCTCGGATAGTGGCGATCAAGGCGTCGGTGTCGTCGGCACCGGGATCGCCGGCGATCACCACCTCGAATGAGTGGCCGGCGCCGCGGAGCAGGGCGCTCATCAGCTGGCTGTGGGCCGACGGCAGGCGCTTCGCATCGGACGAGAAGGCGGCGAATATGTGGTCCGCTCCCTGGAGGTGCTCGGTGTCACCGGTCAACCCTGCCAGCCGGACCGAGTTCTCGGCCGCCATGGAGTTTCCAGACGGGATCGCGCCGTCGTAGATCTCCTTCTGGCGCACCAGCAGCTCCTCGTTGTCGGCGGCGGTGAAGAACAGACCTCCGTTGCGGTGGTCCCAGAAGAGCTCGAGAGTCTTCTGCTGAAGATCCAGCGCCTCTTTGAGATAGGCCGGGTTGAATGTGGCGTCATAGAGGTCCAGCATTGCCGTGGTCATGAAGACGCAATCATCGAGAAAGGCCGAAATCGAGGCGTCGCCGGCTCGGTAGCGGTGGAGGAGGCGGCCGTCTCTGGATTGCATCTCGCGGAGCACGAAGGCGGCGGATTTTTCGGCCGCCTCGACCCACCCCGGTTCTCCGAAAACGCGGCCGGCTCGAGCGATTGCGGCCGACATCAGACCGTTCCAATCCGCCAACACCTTGTCGTCCTTGAGCGGGTGGACCCGCGCCTCGCGGAGGTCGAACAACCGGCTCCGCACGTCTTCCAAGCGCTTGTCGAAATCTTCCCGCTTCATCCCGAGGCCGCGAGCGGCGGCCGCGTGGCCGGCCGTGAGATGGGGAATGTTGCGCCCGGTGCGGGTGCCCTTGACCTCGTCGGTGTAGTTGCCGTCGGTCGTCAGGTTCCACACCTTGGCGGCGAATGCGCCGTCCTCCGTGCCGAGGATCTTGTCGATCTCGGCCAGCGTCCAGAGATAGAAAAGACCCTCTTCTCCTTCACTGTCGGCATCTTCCGCGGAGTAGAACCCGCCGTCAGGTGAGGTCATGTCTCTCAAAACGTAGGTGACGACCTCGCGCACCGTTTGCTCGAAGAGCGGGTTTCTGGTGGCCAGCCAGGCCTCGGTGTAGGCCATCGTCAGCATTGCCTGGTCGTAGAGCATCTTCTCGAAGTGCGGCACCAACCACTCCGCGTCGGTGGAGTAGCGGTGAAAGCCGAAGCCGACCTGGTCGTAGACGCCGCCGAGGCGCATTTTCTCGAGCGTGTTCTCGACCATCTCGAGGGCGCGCGGGTTGCCGGTTCGCCGCCAGTAGCGGGTGAGGAAGACGAGGTTGTGCGGCGAGGGAAACTTCGGCGCCGCGCCAAAACC
>CBDTWX010000595.1:0-3197 GCA_965364305.1 uncultured Thermoanaerobaculia bacterium | reverse complement strand
CCGAAGTGGCAGGACGACCGCATCCAGCCGATCTGGACGTGGGTCGATCACTACCGCCCGGACATTTTCCTTTGGATCGGTGACAACATCTACGGCGACACCCTCGACCCCGACATCCTGCGCGAGGAGTACCGGCGCCAGCGCGAGATCGCGGCCCTCCAGCCGATTCTCCATAACGTCTCCCATCTCGCGATCTGGGACGACCACGACTTTGCGCTCAACAACCACGACCGCACGAATCCGATCAAGGAGGGGGCGCTCGAGGTCTTCAAGGACTACTGGGCGAACCCCTTGTACGGCCTGCCCGATGTCGAGGGCGTCTTCTTCTCCTACACCTGGGGGCGCGTGGACTTTTTCTTCCTCGACGGCCGTTATCATCGCGACCCCGACAATGACCCAGACACTCCGGATAAGACGATGCTCGGTGCAGAGCAGTTCGAGTGGTTGAAAGAGGAGCTCGCGTCGAGCTCGGCAGTCTTCAAGGTGCTGGTCTCGGGCGGCGGTTGGAGCAAGGCGAAGGGCCCGGGAGGGGACTCGTGGGCCGGATTCCTGCACGAGCGCGACCGCCTCTTCAACTTCATTCGCGACCGGGAGATCACCGGGGTGGTCCTGATGTCGGGCGACTCGCACATCGGCGAGCTCAACGTCATCCCGTGGTCGGCCAGGGGAGGCTATGACCTGTACGACATGGTGAGCTCTCCGCTGGCGCAGGTCACACCGGACAGCTGGCTCGAACGCCGACCCGAACGGCGAATCTGGCCGGTCTACTTCGAGGGCAGCAACTTCGGTGTGGTCGATTTTCTGATGGGCGATGATCCGCGATTGGTGTTCCAGCTCATCGACATCCACGGACGGAGGGTGCGTGAGCCGTTTGAGCTTTTCGCCTCCGAGCTGGTGAACGGCGTGAGGTCGTGGCCGTCGAAGGTGACCGATCTCCCGAGGCAGCGGCAGGAGAACCTGGATGCGGGTAAGGGCTACTACGAAATCCCGGTCGAGGATTGAGGGAGCCTCCCATGAGATACCTCACACGTTTCCTGTTCGTTTTTGGCGTGATGCCGGGTATCGCGGTGATGGTCGCTGCCGAGACGCCAGGCGATGAGTTGGTCTACATCGTCGCCGCGGACATGCGGAATTTCGCGGCCGACGGCGAATGGTCGAAGAACTTCTCGGGCGCGTGTGAAGCCATCAGGGAGGTTGGCGCCGGGTCATTCATGATCAGCCCGGGTGACCTCGATGTGCGCCCGCCTACAGCCGTTCGAGAGATGATCGACAGGGTGATTGGTGAGGACTACCCCTGGTACCCGGTGCTCGGCAACCACGATCCCGAGTCGCCGTCGAGCATGAGGTACCTGCGGGGCTACAGCATGACGGTGCCGAACGTAGTCAACCGCGGGCCGGAGGGTTGCGAGGAGACGACGTACTCTTTTGATTTTGGCGACGCTCACTTCGTCGTCCTCAATCTCTATTTCGATGGGGTCAGAGACTGGGGCCTGAAAGGTGATGTGGTGCCCGAGCTTCTGGAGTGGCTGGAGGCGGATCTCGCCGCCAACACCAAGGAACACGTCTTTGTCTTCGGGCACGAGCCGCTGGTGGCGATGCCGGACATGGACAACGGGCGGTTGCGTCACCAGGGGGACTCGCTTGACGAGAACCCGGAGAACGCCTTCGCGTTGCACCAGCTTCTTCTGAAGTTCGGCGTGGACGCCTACATCTGCGGGCACACCCACAACACCTCCTACGCCAAGATCAACGGCCTGTGGCAGCTCGACCCGGGGCACGCGAGGGGTCTCGAGGAGGCTGCCTACGCCGACCAGATGTTCAAGGCAATCGGTCGCGCCATCGAAGAGGGTCGGAAACGGGGCGTCGGCGAAGGCAACTCGCTGCGCCAGCTCTACCGGGACGACGAGTACCACATCGACCGTTGGTTCAAATACCTCGGTTTCGAGGACCAACCCGTCATCCAAACCATGGCTCAGTTCTACGAGGAGTACGCGACCGATCCGAAGGCCCGAGAGCGCTACTACGAAGCTCAGATCGAGGGTCGCGGGCAGACCAGGTCCTCGTTCTTCAGGGTGATCGTCGGGAGCGACCGGACGCGGGTCGAGATCTACCGCGATGATGCCAGGGGCGGGCCGTACACGCTCAGGAAGACGATCGTGTTGAATTAGGAATTCGGAATTCGGAATTCACGCGCTCCCGCCCCTAGGATTTCGAATTTCGAATTTCGGATTTCGAATTTCCCATCCCCCACGGTCTTGCCCCGAGAAGGTCTTTCGCTTCGCGCAGGATCAACTCCGCGAGTCCATAGATTCCTCGACTCGGCCGGTGGCCTCGCTCGGAATGACATTCTTTGGGTGTCATCCCGACCGGAGGAGCAGAGCGACGGAGCGGAGGGATCTATGGCCGGCGCGGAACAATGGAAGCGCACTCCCACGAGCCTATGGGGTGGATAGTCGGTACCTCAGAATTGAAAATAGAGGTGCGGGTTGGGTGGGCGGCAATTCCGAAATTCGAAATTCGAAATCCGAAATTTCGGTAGGATGGGGGCATGGAACCCGACCCCACCTTCGAAGACGTACTGGCTGCCGCGGAGAGGATCGACGGTCGCGTCCATCGAACACCCGTGATGACATCGGGCGCGGTCGACCGTATTGTCGGCGCCCGCATCTTCTGCAAATGCGAAAACCTGCAAAAGGTCGGCGCCTTCAAGGCGCGGGGTGCCACCAACGCCGTGCTCTCGCTCGACGAGGAGGCGGCCAAACGCGGTGTTGCCACCCACTCTTCGGGCAACCACGCGGCGGCGCTTGCCTTCGCTGCCTCGATCCGTGGCGTCAGTGCCCACGTTGTGATGCCATCCTCGGCGCCACCGGTCAAACGAGCGGCGGTTCAGGGCTATGGCGCCGAGATCACTCAGTGTGAGCCGACGCTCGCGGCGCGCGAGACGACCCTCGAAAAGGTGGTGGGTCGCACCGGCGCCACCTTCATCCACGCCTACGACAACCCGATGGTCATCGCCGGTCAGGGAACGGCTGGTCTCGAGCTGATCACCGATGTTCCCGATCTCGACATCGTGATGGCTCCGGTCGGTGGTGGTGGGCTCATGTCGGGCACCGCCATCGCGATAGCAGGGGCTCGTCCGGACATCGCGGTGTGGGGCGCCGAGCCCGCGCAGGCCGACGACACCTGCCGCTCGTTCG
>CBDTWX010000594.1:0-3203 GCA_965364305.1 uncultured Thermoanaerobaculia bacterium | reverse complement strand
CCGCCACTTTCGCACACAGGCGGGAGGTGAATTGTAGATCCAGGCCGGACACGTGTCAAGGCGCAGTTCGCTGCACGAATCGCCGATTGGGAGTGTTTCCCGGGGGGCTTTGGTGGTACTCTCCTGCAGGTAATACCGGGAGTGACAGAAAAGGGGGGGGTGCGGTATGCGTCTCAACACCAAGGCGTTTGCGTTGAGCTGTGGGATTGTTTGGGGGGCGGCGGTTTTGTTGGCCACGGTGTGGCTCAAGATCTTCGGGTTCGAGGGTCAGGTCATCAGCCTTCTCGACCACTTCTACTTCGGCTACAGCTTCAGCTATGTCGGGGCGGTGATCGGAGGCGTGTGGGGATTTGTCGACGGGGCGATTGGGGGCTTCGTCTTCGCCTGGCTATACAACAAGCTGAGTGGGGCGCAGTAGCATTTCGAATTCGGAATTCGGAATTCGGAATTCCGAATGCCGCCCACCCAACCGGTGGGTTTGGGGGGTGAGACGATCATTGTCTGGATTTCGGATTTCGGATTTCGAATTTCGGATTTTCTGCGCGCCCACCCAGTGCGTGTGGGGGGGAGGTGGTGATTGTTCGGCCCGTTCGGTTCCGAAGATGGGGGCTGGGCAAAGGCAGCGATCTGCTGCCTCATCGAGAGGGTCGGGTGTCGGGGGTGAGGGGGGGTCGGAGTGCGCGGGTCGTCGCATTCTGATGACCCAATAGGTAGCTCGACCGAACGGGATCGCGGTTGCGTGGCGCCGATGGGACACGACGCCAGAAGGGTGCTAAGTGTGCGCTTCCGAGAGCCCCCACCCAGATCCCGTTCGACTCGGCCAAAGGCCTCGCTCAGGGCAGGCTCTTCGTCGGGACGAACCCTCCTCAGGATGACAAGATGGAGACGCTCCGCTCAGGATGACATCTTGAAGGTCGTTCTGTGCCATCGTTGCAGACCCGGCTTCCATCATTTCGGATCTTTTTCGTCGGGTACGGGTACGGGTACGGGGACAGGGGAGGGCGGGCGGGAATTCCGAATCCCGATTTCCATGTGTGGGGAGGGCGGGTGGCATTCCGAATTCCGAATTCCGAATTCGACTTTCTGTGTTTCAATGACAGCCAATGACCAACAAGAAGCAGAAAAATGACAATTTGAATCCCGAAGAAGTCCTGGGTGTGATCGCCCGGCGCGGCCGCAAGGGAATGACCGTCCAGCAGCTCATCAACCTCCTGGCCGCCGAGCGACGGACCGGGCGGTCGGAGCTGAGACACGATGTGCGTCCCGTTTTGAAGGGGCTCCAGCGCGAGGGGCGAATCGTGCTCGGCCGCGGCAAACGCTATTTCGTGGCCGGTGCGTCGGATCTCGTGACTGGGAAGCTGCGCAGCGTGCCGGGCGGCTACATGGAGGTTTCGGCGGCCGACGCTGCCGAAGCACCGGTCAGGATCCCTCGGCAGGGTGTGCGCGGCGCGCTCGAGGGCGACACGGTGCTGGTGAGGCTCGAACGGCCGCGCAAGCGGGCTCGCGCTGCCGGCGTCCGCGAAGGTGTGGTGGTACGGGTGCTCGAACGTGCGCGGCGACAGGTGGTCGGCCGTTGGGTGGTCGCGAGCGGGCGGCCCCATGTTCGTCCGCTCGAGCGGCGGCTGCGTTTCACGGTCGCGCCGACCTCGTCGCGGATCGAAAGCGAGCCGGGTGAAGGCGAGCTGGTGGTGATCTCGGTTGACTCGGTGGACTCGCGCGGCGCCCACGCGCGCGGCGTCCTCCTCGAACGCCTCGGCAACGCCGCCGAACCGGGGGTGGTCGAACGAGTGGTGCTCCGGCTCAACGGCATCGAGGAGGAGTTCTCCGAAAGCGCCCTCCGAGAGGCGGAGCTGCTGCCGGATGTGATCGGCGAGAACGAGATCGGCAGGCGAGCGGATCTGCGTGACGAGGCGACCATCACCATCGATGGGCGGACGGCGCGCGACTTTGACGACGCGGTGAGCGCGCGAAAGGTCGGGAACGGCGGCATCGAAATCGGTGTTCACATCGCAGATGTCAGCCATTTTGTCCGCCCGGGCTCTGCGCTCGACGAGACGGCGAAGGAACGCGGCACGAGCGTCTATCTGCCGGGCGTGTGCGTGCCGATGTTGCCCGAACGGCTTTCCAACGATCTGTGCTCTCTCCGCGAAGGCGCCGACCGGCTGACCTGGACGGCACGTTACACGGTCGACCGAAAGGGGAAGATTTCGAACCGGTCGGCGATGGCTTCGGTGATCCGATCGCGCCGCCGCTGCACGTATGGCGAGGTCGCCGAGTGGCTCGACGCGCCGCGCAAACAATGGCCGGCGGAGGTCGAGCCCTTTGCGGATTCCCTCGAGCTGCTGTCCGAGGCGGCCGATCGGCTCGGCCGCCGCCGGCGCGAGGTCGGAAGCCTTGACTTCGACCTCGCCGAACCGGAGCTGATCCTCGACCCCGAGGGCCGAGTCGTGGCGATCCAGCCGGCCGCCCGCAACCGCGCCCACCGTCTCATCGAAGAGCTGATGGTGGCCGCCAACAGTTGTGTGGCCAGCGTCCTGATGGATGCCGATCAGCCCGCACTCTACCGGGTCCACGACCAGCCCGAGGCGTCACGGGTGGAGGAGCTCAAGCAGGTCATGTCAGACCTCGGTCTGCGCCTTGTCGGCGAGTCGCATTCGCTGGAGCCGAGCGCCCTGCAGGCGCTGCTCGAAGAGGCCGACGGTCGGCCCGAGGAACAGCTCGTCGATATGCTGGTCCTGCGGACGCTCGCACGGGCGCTCTATAGCCCGGAGTCACGCGGCCACTACGCCCTCACCACCGACGAGTATCTGCACTTCACCTCGCCGATCCGCCGCTATCCCGACCTGGTGGTCCACAGAATGTTGCGGCGGTTGCACGAGGAAGGCGTGGTGCCCGTAGGTGCAGAGCGGGATGCGGTCGAGGCGGAGCTGGTGCAGCTCGGCGAGTCGTGCTCGGCGGCCGAACGGCGGGCCGAGGCGGCCGAACGGCGGGCGGTGGAGTGGAAGACGGTGCTCTTCCTCCGCGAGCGCGAGGGAGAGGTCTTTGCCGGCCACATCTCGGGGGTCACCGATTTCGGCCTCTTCGTTCGGTTGGATGAGATCTCGATCGATGGGATGGCCCACATCTCGGATCTCAACGACGACTACTACCAGTATGACGATCGGCGCCACCGGCTGGGGGGGGAGCGCGGCGGGCGGGGGTGG
>CBDTWX010000593.1:0-3209 GCA_965364305.1 uncultured Thermoanaerobaculia bacterium | reverse complement strand
TATGCCTACAACCTGTCCATCGCAATGGCCGGGCGGGGCCATGAGGTAACGCGGGTGACCACCGCCGGGTATGAGCTCGAAGGCAGCGACCTGCCGGCGAATGTTCGCCTTGTCAAGATCTTCGCACGCTTCACCACCCGGTACCGAGAATCGCTGCCCGCCCCGGTCTTGAAGCTGGCCCTGATGACGGAGGCGGTTTCCGACGCCGTTTCCGTCACGTTTTTCGCTCGCCGATTGCAGCCGGACGTGATCCATCTTCATTGCACGAACCCGGTTTCACTGGTGTATCTCCAGCTGCTTCGGCTGCTCCGGATGCCTGTGGCGGCCACCGCGCACGTGGTCACCCCGCACGAACGGATTCGCTTGCAGGATGCTGTCTACCGGCGCGTCCATCGAATGAGCGACCTCATCATCGCGCACTCTGATTTCGACCGGCGACGACTCGTCGGAGAGTTTTCAGTCGATCCTCAGCGCGTTGTCGTCATTCCACACGGCGAGTACGGTTTCTTCGAGCGTGGCGGTCAAGCGCAGGATCGGAAAACGGCGCGGCGGAGCCTCGGCCTCGGGCCGGAGGATGAGGTGGCGCTCTTTTTCGGCTACATTCGAGAGTACAAGGGGCTGGACGTGCTTCTCGAGGCCTGGCCATCGGTGTTAGACGCCAGACCCGGCGCCCGCCTGATCGTCGCCGGCGACCCCGTCCAGCTCGAGCCGGCGCGCCGCGGTGAGCTGGAATCGTGGGCGAAACGCCTGAACGCGGTGTGCCGATTCGAGTACATCCCTTTTTCCGATGTGGCACGCTACTTCGCCGCGGCCGACGTTCTTGCCATGCCGTATCGGCATATCAGTCAGTCGGGAGTGCTCTATCTCGCTCTGTCCCTCGGCCTGCCGGTCGTGGCGTCGAGAGTTGGAGCGTTGCCCGAAATGCTGCTGGACGGTGACAGTGCCCTGCTCGTCGATCCGGATTCACCGGTTGCGTTGGCAGAAGCCCTGATCCGGGTGCTCGTTGACGCCGAGCTTCGGGAACGCCTGGCTCGAGGTGGAAGGCGGATTGCGGAGCAGCACTCCTGGCCGTCGATTGCAGAGCAAACCGAGCTCGCGTTCGCCCGGCTCGCCGACGGCTGACGCCGTTCTTCAAGCGCGCTGTCGAGACAAGACCTGCAGCACGCGTCGCTCGATTCCGTCGGGCCGTCCTTCCAACCGCCACATCGCGGAGAGGGCGGAACAAAAGACGACACCGCCCACCAAGACCTTGGTCGACAGCGACAGCCACGATCCAGCGATCGAAAAGAGCTCGAGTGGAAGAACCGCTTCGACGGCAAATACGGCGCCGACCATCAGGGTCGCGGCGCCGAGGGGACGCCTGAGTTGCATCACGATGTCGCCGATCGAGATGCCGAGCACGCGCCGCAGCAGCCAGGCATTGAGATAGGAGTAGAAAACGCCCGCCAGCACAATGCTCCAGATCGCACCAGTGAGACCGTACAGCGCCGTGCCGGCGATGAATGCCGGGAGGTGGACCAATGCGTACACAAAGCTGACCCAAAAGAGGAGTCGCGTTTTGGCCAGGGCCATGACGCACGGCAAGGTCATCGAGAGAGTGGCGCGCAGCCCGAGATAGGGCACGAGGATCGTCAGCAGCGAGACGATCGGTGTCCATTTTTCACCGAGCATCAGAGGCACGAAATCGTTGGCGACGAGGGCAAACCCGAACCCCGCCGGAAGGCTGAGGCTTCCGAGGACATTGATCGATTCGCGAACCGCTCGGCGGAGTCGATCTCGGTCGCCGGCCAATTCGCTGAACGACGGGAAGAGAATCCGCTGCAGCGGACTGATCATCTCTCGGGTCGGGAGCACCCCGACTCGTCCCGTCATGAAGTAGAGACCGGCATCGGCGACCCCGAGCAATCGGCCGACGATGATCTTGTCGGTCTCCATCGAAAGGGTCGTCACGACGGAGGTCAGCGAAAGCCAGCCGCTGAATGCGAAGATGTCGGTGAAACGTGCAAACGAGATTTTCGGACGGTACGGACGCAGCGCGTAGCTCAAGATCATGCTGACCAGCACGCCCACGATCATGCCGAACACCAGCGACCAATAGCTCTGGTAGACGATGGCAATGAACAGGGTGACGCCAACCGAAACGACCTTGGCCCCGAGCGTGAGAACGGCGAGCTTGGAGAAGATGAGGTCGCGCTCGAACATCACGAAACGCGGGTTGGAGAGGCCGCTCACGAGCGGGCTCAGAGCGAGCGCGCACAGCACGGAGCCGATCCGGGGGTCGGTGACGAAGGGAGCGATCGAGACCATGATCAGCGCCGAGACGATCCCGCGCAGCGCGGACAGCGTCCATGCGCTGTCGTAGAGCGCGCGATCGTTGTCACGGGTCTGGATCAGCGCCTTGTTGACGTCGAAAGCGCTCAACCCCTCGATGATCGTGACCACCGATGCCGCGATCGCGACCAGCCCGAAGTCGTCGGGCGCCAGAATGCGCGCGAGCACAACGATCGCGACAAAGTCGAGCAGCCGATCGAGCCATCGATAGCTGTAGAGCCATCCTGCGCCGGCGACGAGACGACGTGACATGTCGGTCACGTGACGGCTCCGGTTGTGTGCGGCGACTGGGGATGGCTCTCGCGACCGAGGAGTGATGCGACCGTTCGTTCGGCCACGCGATTCTCGGCGTACGCGGCATACACACACTGGAAATGCCGGATTTTGTTGCGAAAGCTCGGCTCGTGCAGCAAGCGATCGATGTGGCTGCAGATCTCCAACGGGCCGTCGCGTCGCCGATCACCGGCGATTCCGATACCGTGATATGCGACGCGTGACGTCGTGCCCCCCATATCCGTTTCGAAGCCGCAGTAAACGAGCATCGGCACGCCGGCCAGGACGCACTCGTCGATCGTGTTGATTCCGCCATGCGTCACAACGGCGTCTGCGCTCTGCAGGACTTTTGTTTGGGGGACCCAGGTGAAAGCATGGACCCTGTCCGGCAGCCCGCCCAGCTCGGCCGGCGCGACGCTGTTGCCCAGACTCACGACGAGATCCCAGTGGCCATTTTTGGCGACCGCCCCGAACAGCTGTCGCAGCAAGTCGAGATCACATTGCAAATGCCTGTGACTATGCAGTTGGCGCGACAGCTCGTGGATTTCATCAAAGCCACGTTGCAACAGGCTTTGATTGACTTCAGAAAATCCGATATTGGTTCG
>CBDTWX010000592.1:0-3227 GCA_965364305.1 uncultured Thermoanaerobaculia bacterium | reverse complement strand
CCAGCCAGCACGCGGCGGCCTGCTTGGGCCTGGCGTTGGGCATGCCGGTGCCGCAAGCGACCACCCGCATCTCATTGGGCCCCAGGTCCTCGGTCCCCGGGTAGAAGACCTCGCGCTCCGGGATCGCCTTGACCGGGGACGCTCCCGCCTCCGCTTCGGCCCCGGTGCTGACGGCACCGCCGATCACAAAGCCAATAATCACAGCGCAAGCCGTGACCGCCAAAAGGGCCAATGTTTGCCTCTTCATGTCATACCTCCTTCGATTCGGTCATTTCGTATTGGTGATAGTCCCTCGCCATACCAGCCAGCACGTCGATACCGGCATCGATCGCGGTGACCTCGTCGAGGCGAATTTCGGGCACTGTATTCGAGAGATCCAGGATCGACAGCAGGTGTCGGTACTGGTGGGAGCGGACGTGGCGTTCGAGCTCAGGACGGGAGGTCCATGCTTCGATGAAGGTGATCGCGTTCGGATCGTCCGCCTCCTGGAACACGCGGCACGCGATGCACGCCCTTTCGGCCGTCGCCGGGCCGATGAGCGAACGGACGCCTCGGACGATGTCCTCTCGCCGTTCCTCGGGCGCCCTCACCCGTAGGCTGAAGACCACGACGGCGTCACTCGAACTCGGGCTCCCGTTCGCGTTCCAATCCGTTGTAGGCGCAGTCATCGTCTTCATCATCAGCAATAGCTGTGCCAAACGGGCCGCTCGATGCTGGTTGCACGGTCAAACGGTTTGTGATGAGCCAGTTGGTAATTGGCCGGGCGAGCTGCTGGATGTCGAGACGTCGGCAATCTCCCTCCCATATTTGGGAGGCTCCACCAAATGTGGGGGGTTCTATGATTATTTCGGCCTGTCGATTCCCAGCTTTTTCATGCGGTTTTCGAGCGTGGTCGGCTTCATATCCAGGATCTGGGCGGCGCCACCGGCACCGCGCACCCTCCAGCCGGTCTGCTCCATGATCCGCAGGATGTGGTTGCGCTGGACCTGTTCCATCGTGGGAGCGTTGCTTATTGACTCCGCGGCGACGTCCGGTGGGGAGACGTTGAGAATCTGGCCATCGCTGAGGATCACCGCCCTTTCGATGACATTGCGGAGCTCCCGGACGTTGCCAGGCCAGGGATATCTCTGCAGCGACTCCATGGCCTTTCGAGGCACGGTGTCGATGGTCTTGCCCTGCGCTGCGGCGAACTCTCGAGCGAAAGACCACACCAGTAAAGGGATGTCGTCCCTCCGTTCGCGCAGCGCGGGAAGAGTAATTGGAAAGACGTTGAGCCGGTAGTACAGGTCCTCCCGAAAGCGGCCCTCCGCGACCGCGGTCTGGAGATCCCGGTTGGTCGCAGCGATCACCCGGACGTCCACCGTCAGGGTCTTCGAGCTACCCAATCTCTCGAACCGGCCCTCCTCGAGGAAGCGAAGGAGTTTCACCTGAAGCTCGTGCGGAAGATCGCCGATCTCGTCGAGGAAGATCGTCGAGCCATCCGCGATCTCGAAACGTCCAGCGTGCTTGGATAACGCGCCGGTATAGGCGCCCTTCTCGCGGCCGAAGAGCTCGCTTTCGATCAATGTGGGGGGCAGGGCGGCGCAGTTCACGGTGACCATCGCTTTGCCTGATCGCGCGCTGAGCCGGTGGATGGCGCGGGCCACCAGCTCCTTACCGGTGCCGGTCTCACCGAGCAGGAGGACGGTCGAATCGGAGGAGGCTACCCGCTCGGCCTCGCTGAGCGTGCGCCGGATCGGTTCGCTCTGTCCGATGATTTCCGCGTGAGCGTGTCGAACCTCGACCTGCTCGCGGAGGTAGACGTTCTCGGCTTCGAGCAGTTCACGCAGGTGCACGTTTTCCCCGAGAGCGTGACGGAGCTCTCGTTCGGCCTGTCGGCGCGCCAGGACGTTGCCGAAGATGTCGGCCAGCAGGTGCAAGCGCTCGACGATCTGCGGCTTCCATGGGCCCGGCTGTGACGAGCTGCTGAACGCGAGCGCGCCGGCCACGGCGTCGCCGATCGTGACGGGTATGCCGGCAAAGGCCTGAAAGCCGAACGCCTTCATGGTGTCGAGCTCCGATGCTTCGGCTTCTGGGAACCCATCACTCAGCGACCAGATGACCGGTTTGCCGGTCTTGAAGGGCGAACCCAACCACCCGTGGTCGGCGAAGTCGTACCGTTGATCGGCCGGCTCCGGCTGGAGGCGGTTCCAGACGTGGGTCACGACGACCTCGATGCCGTCGGGCGTGAGATGGCCGTAGGCGCAGCGGTCGAGCTGCAGCAACCGCCCTACCCGCTCGAGGGAGTCGGTCAAGGTGTTGTCGATATCGTCGATGGGCAGGTTCACGAAGGCTGCCGCGAGGTCGGCCAGCAGCCCCTCGAATTCGGCCCGCTCTTCGAGGTCCTGCTCCGCCGTCTTCAGAGACGTGATTTCCGACGCAATGCCACCGACGATGCGTTCCCCAGAGGAATCGACAACCGGAAACTTCACGTCGTGGTACCAACGCATCTCGCCGTTGATTTCGGTGTGGAGGTCGGCTACCTCGATCTGTGACGCACCTTCGAGGATCTTCCGATCACCCGTTTCAACCATCCCGGTGACCTCCGGGAGGAAGAAATCTCCGGTCTTCGTGCCCACGAAGTCGTCGGGCGAGAGCCCGAACATCTCGAGCATTTTCCGGTTCGCGAAGATGTGCCGGAAATCAGCATCCTTCATATAGATGAACGACGGGCTGTGGTCCATGAAGGCGCGGAAGCGTTCCTCGCTGACCCTCAGGGCCCGCACCGCCTCTGTACGTTCGGTGACATCCTGCACGATCGAGCTCACCGCCAGAACCTCACCGTCATCCGAAACCAGCGGAGAGTAGCTCGCGAGCCAGTGCCGCGTGGCGCCCGGTCGGGCGTCTGTGGCCGCCGATATCTCGAGATCGACCGCCGGCTCACCGGTTTCGATGACGCGTCGGTAGATCGGCACGACCTGGGCCGCAGCCTCGGGTATGACGTCGGGCAGCGTTCGCCCGAGGATCTCCTCTCGCGGCTTGCCGATGAACTCCGCCAGCCGATCGTTGACCCTGAGATACCTGAGATGGCGATCGACCAGCCCGAGCCCTACCGGGGCTGTGCGATAGATCGCTTCCAGCTCCTCGTACCGCCGCTCGGCGGCAGCGTCGGTCGGCCGAGGTTTGTCAGCGTCCTTCACGTTGCCCATCGACGGTGTGATCCCTTCGGAAAATCCGGCATGAGCCTA
>CBDTWX010000591.1:0-3230 GCA_965364305.1 uncultured Thermoanaerobaculia bacterium | reverse complement strand
CGAATCAGGGCAAACGACCGCGCACTCGTGGTCGGTGTACTGTATCGGGCGACCGCCACCATGAGCGCCGGGCGGAAGGCGTCGGCGAGAGCGGCCAAAATCAGCACGCCGATAGCCAGCGCGGCAAAAGTTCCGAGTCGAGTGAAGATCAGGAAGCCGGCACCGCTCGTGAGCAGTGAGAGCTGCTGCACCCGCAAAGGGTCGATTCTGTCGGACAGCCAACCGCCGAGGTAGGAGCCGACCATCGAACCGAGACCGAAACAGCCGATAATCTGCCCGGCACGGGCCGCCGTCATTCCCAGGTCACGGGTCAGATAGAGAGAGAGAAACGGCAGAACCATAGTGCCGGCCCGGTTGACCAGCAACGCGCCTGCGAGAAGCCACACCTCTCTCGAGATGCCCGAGAAGGCGGCGATGTAGGCGGAGAAAAGGGTTCGGAGCAGCTTCATGGGTGGTGGGTCCTGGCCGTGCAGTATAGCTGTCCACCGACATCGTATCTTCCGCGAATCTGAATCCCTCTCGTACCCGTATTCGTCTGCTCGCTCGTGCTCGTGCTCGAGGGGTGCGGGGGGGCAATCGAGACCGACCACCAATCCGGATGGCGCAATCGGCGGCAAGGGCAGGGACAGTCGAATGCGGCAGGGGCAGCGGTCAGCGACAGTGTCAGGGGCAGCAGCCAGAGGCAGGAATCCGCGCCCTACCGCTATGGTTTCAGATTCTGAACGCCAAAAGGGCCCTCCTTGATGGCCAACGGGATTGTACACAAAAGTATGTATTGCAATACTTTAAGAATATATATTATAATATCACACTCATATTAATGAAATTTTTTTATTTTTTACTTGACAAAATAAGACTCAGGTTTTATATTGATGAGTGTGAACGAAATGAAACGGAGGTATACACCTATGGTTATGTTGACCCGATGGAATCCGACGAGTGACATGATGAGCCACAGGATGGGGCGCCTTTTCGACGAAATGCTGGGCAACGGTTTTCGCCGCACCGCCGAGGAGCGATCACTCCGCGGCGCTTGGGTGCCGGCAATCAATATCCTCGAGCGGGATGAAGCGGTGGTGATCACCGCCGATTTACCCGGCCTCGCATCGGAGGATGTCGAGGTGACCGTTGATGAGGGGACTCTCACGATTCGCGGCGAACGTAAGCTCGAGGAGGCCTCCGACGGTGAGACCTATCACCGTGTGGAGCGCCACTACGGCGTGTTCGAACGTTCCTTCAATCTGCCCACATCGATCGACAGCGCCAAGATCGAGGCCCGCTTCTCCAACGGCGAGATGATTCTGACTCTGCCCAAGCGAGAGGAGGCCAAACCGCGTTCGATCAAGATTCAGGTCGAGGCGAATTAATTTCGGTTTCTCCTTTCCTCATCAGAAACCAGGAAGAAGGCCCCGGAGCGATCCGGGGCCTTCGCATGCCTGCCGATTCGATCTGTCACTGATAAAACGTTCGAACGTTGAAACGTGTGCCGGGGACCGCGCTGCCGGATTCAGCGTAACTTCCGTTACACTGCGACAATGATCGAGAAACGAGTGACCTTGGCGCTCGGTGGCGGAGCCGCCAAGGGCCTCGCCCACGTGGGAATTCTTCGCGGTCTGGAAGAGGATGGAGTCGAGGTAGCGGCTGTCGCCGGCACATCGATGGGTTCGATCGTCGGCGCGCTCCTCGCGTGCGGGATGACAGCCCTGGAGATGGAAGCGTTCTTTGCCGCGGTGGATTGGACGAGGCTCGGACGGATCATGGTGCTCTCGGTCGCCGGCACTCCGTTTGACGATCTTCTGCGAGAGACCCTGTGTGACGTCGCGATCGAGCGTCTGGACCTGCCGTTTGCCGCGGTGTGCTGCGACCTGGAAACCGGAGGCGAAGTTGTCCTGCGATCCGGCGGCCTCGCCGACGCGGTCAGGGCCTCTTCGGCAATCCCGGGGATCCTGCCACCCTTGGTCCGCGACGGTCGGACCCTGGTGGATGGAGCGATGGTGACGCCGGTGCCGGTGATTGCTGCCGGGTTGCTTTCCGAGGCGCCATTGCTGGCGGTCAACGTCCTCCGCCCGCCGATACCCGGGCAGAAGGCCAAACCGTTGGTTCACCGCGTGCCCGACGGATTCGCACCGACCCCGATTCTCGAGCGAATCAACGAAATACTGCAGCGCCATCGAATTCGCCTCCGAAATCGGGCGGCGGATTTCCCAAACCGTCTCGAGGTTGTGATGCGGTCCTTCCACATCATGCAGTACAACCTGTCCAAGGGCTGCGACCGGGAGGTGCAGGCCATCGAACCTGATGTCGGCACCGTCGGTTGGTTCGAATTCGAACGCGCCACGGAGATCATGGCAGAAGGCTATCGCGCCTACCGCGAGTTCTTTGGTGCGCGGAGTCGTACCGATCTCGAAAAGGATCTTTCGGTGAGCCCGCAGTAGACACCCGGAGAGAGGCGCAGGTTAAATATTGGCCGCCACAAAGTCCCAGTTCACGAGCTCCCAAAAGTGTTTCAAATACTCCGGGCGCGCGTTGCGGTAGTCGATGTAGTAGGCGTGCTCCCAGACGTCGCAGGTGAGCAACGGCGTCTTCCCCTGGCGCAACGGGTTGTCGGCGTTGCTGGTTGTTTCGATCGCCAGCTTCCCCGATGACTCGACCACCAACCACGCCCAGCCCGAACCGAAGTGCGTCGCGGCCGCGGTGGTGAACTGATCGCAGAATGATGCGAAACCACCGAAGGAGGCGTTGAACGTTTCCGCGAGGGACGCGTTGGGTTCGCCTCCGCCGGTTGGGCTCAGGCATGACCAATAGAAGGTGTGGTTCCAGACCTGGGCGGCGTTGTTGAACACACCGCCGCCGGCCGTGCGGATGATCTCCTCGAGACTCTGCCTCTCGAGCTCGGAATCCGCCGTCAGTTTGTTGAGATTGTCGACGTACGCCCGGTGGTGTTTGCCATAGTGGTAGGCGATGGTCTCAGCGGAGACATGAGGTTCGAGCGCGTCGTCGGCGTATGGAAGCGGCGGCAGTTCAAAAGCCATGATCATTCCTCCTGATGTGGTTTGTCGGCATCTTACACCCGACGTTCGAATTCGGAATTCGGAATTCGGAGTTCGGGATGCCGCCCACCCGCCCCAGAAACAATTTTGAATTTCGAATTCCCGCCCACCCACCCGATGCAGGATGCTAGCCCGGACTATTCACCAATCTTCGGCTGCAAGGCCCGATGCACCGCACCC
>CBDTWX010000590.1:0-3237 GCA_965364305.1 uncultured Thermoanaerobaculia bacterium | reverse complement strand
AAAGATGTTCGGAGGTGGCATGCGCCAGGCGGGGATCATCGCGGCCGCGGGCCTGGTGGCGCTCGACGAGGTGCTGCCCGAGCTTGGCGACGACAACCGCCGCGCGCACAATCTCGCCACCGGTCTCGCAGAGATCCCCGGTGTGGTCCTGTCACCGGAGGTTGTTGAGACCAACATCGTGTTCTTCTCGCTCGACGACTCCGCGGGGATGACCGCCGCAGAGCTTTCAGGCCGGCTTGCCCACGGGGGAGTGCTCTGCCATCCGCTGGGCCGCGACAGCATACGAATGGTCACGCACTATCACATCAGTGACGCGGACGTGGAACGGGCGATAGCGGCGACGGCAACCGTTCTGGGAGCCTGAATCTATTGCTTGAGACCTGGTGAATTCTGAATTCTGAATTCGGAATTCGGAATTCGGAATTTCCGCCCACCCGCCCGGATACAGGGTTCAGGATGCAAGGCCGCCCTCCCATCCCGATGCTCGATGCCCCTTCGCGCGCCTCAGGGAGCGGAGAGCGCTTCGAGCTCGTGGCGGAGCTCCGGGATGTCCAACTCCAGTGTGGACGCGAAACGCCAACCCGGGGTTTCTTCCCGCCACAACAGGACGGCCGTGCATGGTTCAGAGAGGGTTCCGATGACATACCCACGTTTGCCCTCGTAGCGCCCCCAGAGCACGAATTCGATGTCGATGCGAACCTCGGATTCCGCAACGATGGGGGCACCAATCTCGATGTCGACCCGAAGATCATCGTAGGTATTCATGGTTTCGTGGAGGTGACCGCCCAGCGATTCGTAGGACAGGCCCCACCGATCCGAGTAACCACGGGAGATGCCTGACATCACCGCGAGCAGTCTTTCCTCTTCGAAGGCGTCGATCGTGGCGTGCAGCTTTCGCTTGACGACCTCGCCAGGCGAAAAGTAGTGACGAATCCAGAGACCTCCCCCAACGATCACGATCACCGACAGTCCAGCCGCCATCCTCCTCGAAATCACGGTACTCAGTCTATCCCATGCCGGTGCGCAGGGATCTCAACGACCCCATCGATACCAGCCAAATCCACAAATTGAAGTACCATTATATGAGACCGGGCGTCTCGGAGACACGGGAGTGTCTCGATCCGATGACGGATGAGGCGGGGTCGGCTGGCCGACGAATCGACACCGAAACGCCGAGTGTCTGGAACACAGCCAAAGGAAAGCACTCGATGAGAAACAAGAAGACAATCGTTGCAGCGATTCTCGCGCTTGCCGCGTGGGTCATTCCAGCGAACGCATTCGCCCAGAGCTTCAAGGTCGCGATCAACGCGCAACTGGGTTCCGGTGTCAAGGTCCTGGAAATCGTTGGTCTGTAGCGAGGAGATGCATTGAAACCGTCAGGTCGCGTATCGACCAGAGGGGGATCGTCGTGCTGAATCGTCTTACGTTGGCCCAGAAAATGTTCCTGCTGCCGGTACTGACCACCGCCGCAATTCTCGCGATTTTCATTGCGGTTCAGACGAGCGCCAGCCGAACGGCCGGGCTTGTCGAGCGCATCGACGACGGCTATGTTCCAAAGCTCGACCTCTCCAGGGACCTCGTCGAAACGTTGGCCCAGATCCAGCGCGGGCTTCAGGATGCCGCGTCGGCAGACGACTCACTGATCCTGGAAGAAACCGACGATCTTCGCGCGGCTTTCATCTCCCGCCTGAGGGAAGAGCAGGACAATCCGGTCATCGAAGACGAAGAAATCGAGCTGATCGAGTCCTCGTTCAAGGAGTACTACGAGCTCGCACGCGATACCACTCTTCGTCTCATCACGCAGGAGACCGGTGACGCGATTTTCGCCGCCCTGGAGAAAATGCGGACCGACTATCTCGCGGTCAAACAGCACCTCGACAGCTTTGCCGCAAGCGCACGGGCAGATGCGGATCTGGCAGTCGAAGAAGTCAAGATCAGCCAGGCGAAAGCGAGAAACCTGGTTCTTGTCATCATGCTGCTCTGCGTCGCCGGCTTGGGCCTCTTGTCGTACGCAGTGGCCGGAGCGGTGATCAGACCACTCAAACAGGTGGTCGCCGTCGCACACCGGGTGGCGGACGGGGATCTCACCCGGCGCATCAGAAGCCAGGGCAAGGACGAGGTCGGTTTGGCCAGTCAGGCTCTCAATCAGGCGTTCGATCACATGGCCACCACCGTCAAAACCCTCTCAAAAAACTCGGGTTCGCTCAAAGGAGCTTCTGAGGAAATGACCGCAGTCAGCCAGCAGATGGCAGCCAGCGCAGAGGAGACGTCCGCCCAAGCTACAGTCGTATCGGCGTCGGCCGAGCAAGTGAGCCGCAACGTGGAAACGGTGGCTACCGGGATCGAGGAGATGACCGCCAGCATTCGCGAGATCGCCGACAGTGCCCATGACGCCGCCAAGGTGGCAACCCAGGCGGTGAATGTCGCGGAGACCACCACAGCGACGATCACCAAGCTCGACGAGAGCAGCGCAAAGATCAGCGATGTCACCAAGGTGATTACCTCGATTTCCGAACAGACGAATCTCCTCGCCCTCAACGCGACTATCGAGGCGGCGCGCGCAGGCGAGGCCGGCAAGGGTTTTGCTGTCGTAGCCAACGAGGTGAAGGAGCTCGCCCGAGAAACCGCATCGGCCACCGAGGAGATCGGCAAGCGCGTCGAGGCGATCCAGGAAGACACCGAAAGCGCGGTCACCGCGATCGGCCAGATCGGCAACATCGTCAAACAGATATACGAGATTCAAAATACGATCGCGAGCGCAGTCGAGGAGCAGACGGCAACGACCAACGAAATCGGCCGAAGCGTGACCGAGGTCGCCATGGGGAGCTCGGATATCGCCGCCAACATCTCCGGTGTGGCGACCGCGACCCAAGACACCGCCTCCGGTGCAAGCGCCACCCAGCGGGCCGCACGAGAGCTCGCCGCTATGGCCAACGAGCTGCAACAACTCGTCGAGAAGTTCACCTTCGAGGGGTAACGCCGACTTTCTCGCGCATCGGGTTTCCACGAGGTAGGGCATTGCGGGAGCCCGGAACATCCGTGTCCGCGTCCGCGTCCGCGTCCGAAGAGACGACAGCAACAGATGTCAGGGGCAGTAGTCAGGGAACAGGGACAGCGGTCAGCGCCAGGGATCAGCGGCGGCGACCAGAGGCAGCGACCAGAGGCAGCTTGGGAACGCGACATGACCACCTCCGGGTCGTTCATGGGTGATGGGGTAGCCGGTGAGGTCGGTGGTGT
>CBDTWX010000589.1:0-3254 GCA_965364305.1 uncultured Thermoanaerobaculia bacterium | reverse complement strand
TCACCGCGCAGTACAGAAGGCTCAACATTGACAGGTGGAATCCGAACCAGAGCAGAAGAATGTCGACAACTTCCGACACGATGTATTGACTGGGCCGCAGAAAGAAATTGAGCAGCACCACAACGTAGACATTGATGGGTATCCACGCTGTCGTATTGACGGCGATGTAGAGCTTCATGTTTCTTTTGGTGGTGTCGAATATTGCGAGTCGATGGCACAAAGCACCCAGCAAGAAGACCAGGAAGTACGGCACCAGCTTTTCGTTTTGAAAATCGATCAGCGGGGTCTTGGTCCAGCCGGTCCAACCGAGAGCGCTCACCGCGACGGAGTAGGCAAAACCCGACAGAAAGACCGCCGCAATCGCCCAGCTCAACCGGAGCTTGGCAGTTCGAGGCTCGAGAGACCCCAGCAACAGGTACAGGCAATCGAAAAGAAAGAGGGTCGGCAGAAACCACAACCAGCTCATGCTGATGTGGTCGTTGCTGAAATGAAAGTAGTGGGTCCAGCGTGCCTGGGGGAGATCCCGGGAGTAGAGAAACAGCGCGTTGTAGAACGGAATCAAGGTCAGAACCGCCACCACCCAGGGGACCATCAGCCTCTTGAACTTGGCCTTCAGAAATGGCCATCGCCCCTTTCTTTCCACCGAAGACGGAGTGAAGAACCCGGAGATGAAAAAGAGCGTGGGAATGACGAAGATGTCCAGAATCAGATTCACCAACCCGGGCAGATCACTGGTCGACGGGTCGTCGACGAGCCAGTAGGGGCCCATGATTCCGCTGCTTTCATAGACCACGCCGGCGTGAACGACGACCACCAGAAAGATCAGGAACGTCCTCAGGTTGTCGAGGAAATAGAGCCTTCCATTGTCACTCATGATGTCCCCTTCGAGACGAGGCTCGACTCATCGAGCACAGATCTCTCCGTTGTCTGACCGTGCGCAGACCCGGTGTCGCTATACGTCTACCGTGTGAAGTCGGTCCGGCCGACGAACAAGGCCGCGGCGACCGCCATGGCCGTGACGATGGCCGCAGCGACCCCCAGATGCCCGTAGATCACGTGCATCACAAACTGGGACGCCGCCAAGATCAGAATCACGATACCAAACACCCCCCAGCCGGTGAGAGCTGCTCCAGTGCGGCGTTGGCGACGGGCGGCCGTCGATTCCTGCGCCAGAGGTCCCAGCTGCGCATAGGCCCAGAATTGCCCGGCAAACCCGGCGGCGATGCGCAGGTCGGACGGCTGGAACTTGCCGGTGATCAGGGTCGCCAGCCAGATCATCGGGGCGGCCGCCAGCGCACCCAAGGCGATGAAGCATGCAGGTAAAAGGACCGTCACACCGGCCAGCTGGCGGGGTGTCAGCGGTCCGGCCAGGAGCATTCGGGCTCGCCGTTCCTCGGCCCGGTAGCCCTGGGCGACAAAGGCCACCACCATCCCGGCGATAAAGGGAAACATGGTCACCACGAACATCGGTGGGCCGTCGCCTTCTTCAAGGAACCGCACCAAAACGCTCAACAGAACGACGACAAAGGCCGCGATGCCGAGACCCCCGAGCAGCCACGGCAAAAAATAGATGAGCTCAGCTTTCAGAGCGCGCCACATGGTGCCCCTCCTTGAGGATCTGGACGGCGATCTCGTCGACGCTCATGCGGGCGACCTCCACCGCTTCAGCCCCGAGTTCGTTGAGTTGCTGAATCGTCGTCTCCGCATCCCGGGTGATGACCTGGTGCTCGGCGCGCACGCGGCGGTGCTCGATGACACCGGCAAGCTCGACCTCCTCCTTCATCAATCGAAAGGAAATCCTCCGCCAGCTCTCGCTCAGCTCGTCACGCCCGGTTCGCTGCACGATCTGGCCGTCACGAAGGAATACCAGCTCATCGGCGAGGCGGTTGATGTCGGACAGCACATGGGTGGAATAGAGCACCGCGTGCTCTCCGTCCTCGATGATCTCCCACAGCACGTCCAATACCTCCGCCCTGACGACCGGGTCCAGACCGGCGGTGGGTTCGTCCAACAGGAGCAAGCGAGGCCGGTGTGCCATCGCCGCCACCAGGGCGAGCTTGGTCTTGTTACCACGCGAGAGCTTGCTCACCGGCTTTTGAAGGGGCAGGGCGATGCGCTCGGAAAGATGGCGTGCACGGTCACGAGACCATCCGGGCAGCAAATCCGCCAGATAGGCCAGGTTGCGGCCGACGGTCCAGCGCAGGAAAAAACCACTCTCCTCGCCAACGTAACCCACATCGTTGCGATACTCCGTACGGGTCGGGTGGACGGGTGACCCGAAGACCTCAGTCCCGCCCTCGTCGGGCACCATCAGCCCGGCCATGCAGTTGAGAGTCGTCGTTTTCCCGGCGCCGTTGGGTCCTACGAGCGCCACCACGGTGCCTGGATCCAGGGTGAGGTTCAGCGGTCCGAGCTGGAAGCCCGGGAAGGTCTTGACCAGCCCGGTCAGGCGAGCGGCGGCGGTGTCCTCCGGCCGGAAATGACTCATCTTTTCGTTCCTTTCCCGAGAACCTGGTCGAGGATGCGCCGCATGTCGGCCTTGCTCAGCCCCTCTGCGGCGGCATGTCCCACCAGCTTTTTCAGCGCTTTGGCGAATCGCTCCTCTGCCATCTCGTTCTTCCTTCCATTGGCCAACGGCGCCACCCAGAATCCCTTGCCGCGCCGAGACTGTACCAGTCCCTCGCGCTCGAGGTCGTCGTATGCTCGCTGGACCGTAATCACGCTCACCCGCTGCCCCTTGGCGAGACCGCGGATCGACGGCAGTGCGGCCCCGCCGTCGAGATCCCCGGTCAGGATCTTCGCCCTGATCTGACGCGAGATCTGAGCGTGCAGCGGTTCGTCGGAAAGATCCGACAGGTTGAGGATCACGACCCCTCCCCGCCGTCACGCGGCGCCAGCATGGCCGCCGTCCAGTCGTCCTCAGGCGCTCGAGTCGTGCGTTGTTGGACGGAGTCGAAGAGCCCGGCCAGCCATGACGAGGGCGAACCGGTCTCGGGTTGTTCGCCAAGCATCTTTTCCAGGGCCTGGTAGCCCATTGGTTCACCATCGACTCCACGCGCCTCCGGCAGCCCGTCGGTGAGCAGCAACAGGCGGTCATTGGCGCCGATCTCCACTGCACGCGAGGCGTAGGCGACCCGCTCGCGAACTCCGAGCGGCAGGCGCGGACCGGGGACCGACAACGGCTGCGGAGGCTGACCGTGACGCAACAGGTAGGGATCCGGCGCACCGGCGTTGGCCAGCTCCACCTGCCTTGA
>CBDTWX010000588.1:0-3256 GCA_965364305.1 uncultured Thermoanaerobaculia bacterium | reverse complement strand
GCGCTCGGTATCGGCTCTCGTTGCCGTGATCGAGGGGATGAGGGGATGAGGGGATGATACCCTGGGGCGGGTAGACAGGCCCTCATACCCACACGCCCTCATACCCTTCTTGACCCCGCGGGCTTTCATTTCAGTGTGGGTTTTGAAACAACCCGGGAGATTGATCATGAGCGATCGGAAATACCGTCATCGCGGATATCAGGACGACGACCGTGACCGTGACCGCGAGAGGCAAAAAAGCCAACGTCCAAAGACCGATGGGGTCAGGCGGTATGACAGCGCGCCACGCGGACGCGGGTTGGGTGCACCCACCCACGCCACCTTCAAGTGCGCACGTTGCGGCCACGAGCTGCCGGATCCGAAGATCAGAAAGGACACGACCTGCACGTCGTGCGGCTCGGCACTTCACTCGTGCACCAATTGCTCGTTCTTCAACACGGGCGCCCGTTTCGAATGCCAGAAGCCGATCGCGAAACGGGTCGAGAGCAAGAGCAAGGCCAACGAATGCAAGTTCTTCCAGTCGAAAACAATACGCGATGTCAAGGTCGAGACCGGGGGGGCCTCCAACGATCCGCGGGCGGCGTTCGACGCGCTGTTCAAGAAGTAGAACTCAGGAGCGAATCTCACTGCAGCGAGTCGGGTGCCACCCCTCACATTGTTTGAGGTACCGCTCACCACACAGAGGCGCCTTCAGGGCAAACAATGTGAGGAGTGGCACCGGTGTCGCTGACAAGGCATCGCGCGTCCGTTTCCCTACTCCTTCGACCCACCTGCAGTAATTGTCTCCAGCCCATGCGCATTCGGGCCTGTCTCCTCGCGCCGGAGCATGATGGCAAAGAAGAGCGCCAGGAATCCGAGGATGCTGAAGGCCCACATGCCAGGGGTGTGACCGGCGGGATTCTCGGCGCTTGCCTGATAGTGGTCATTCAGAAAACCGATGACAAGCGGTACTCCCATGACGCCGAGTTGTTGGACCAGCGTCATGACGGCGTACGCGGTGCCGAGTCGTTTCTCCTCGACGATGTATGCGACTGACGGCCACATCACAGCGGGGATCAGCGAGAAGGCGATTCCCATCATTGCCACAGGAACCGCGAGAGGTGTCACGTGATAGGCCATCATCAAAAACACAGGCATCATCAAAAACGAACCAAAGACCATGAAGAGCGCCCGTTTCCCCACCTTGTCCACCAACAGACCGAAGAGCGGGGTCGCGACCATTGCCGCCAGCGGCAATACGCTGTTGTACTGACCCGCCGCTTCGCGGGTGAGCTCCCACGCCTCGATGAAGAACTTGATCGCGAATCCCCTGAACGGAAAGATGGCGGAGTAGAAGGTGACGCAGAGAGCGACCACAAACCAGTAGGAGCGTGTAAAGCGGAACAGATCGGACAGCACGAGTTTGTCGGTCTCATCAGCCCGAGCGAGGCCGAAACGGCGATTCGCCCTCGCCTCGAGGCCGCCGTAGGCGACGGCAGAAACCACTACCAGCGTCCCGATCACCGCAGCGATGACCAGCGGGCCCTGCCAGCCGTCAAATGCAAAACGCGCCCATGTGGGCGACCAGTCGGCGGCCACCGATCCCAGGCGGGCGATCGTCAAATTGATGCCGAAGGCAAAGCCGAGTTCTCTCCCTTTGAACCACTTGGCCAGCGCGGTAGTGATGGCGACGATGAGCGGCTCCGAGCCCAGTCCCAACAGGAAACGGGACACGACCATGACCCAGAATTCGGAGGTCACCGCCATCAGGATGCCCGCGAATGTGCAGATCGCCCCAAAGAAGATCGTGGACTTGACAGTACCGTACTTGTCGATGAACACACCGCCCAGAAGAAGGACGATGACAGCCGCCGCGCTGTAGACCGAGAACAACGTCCCGTAGTTGGCATCGGTGAAACCGAGATCCGATTTGAGAATGTCGGCGATCGGGGCGATGGAGTCGTAGACGTAGTAGTTGGCGAACATCGCCAGGCTGATCACGATCAGTACGACCCAGCGGTACATCGGTGACGGCTGCGGCACTCCGGAATCGGTGGCGGTCTGTGAATCAGTCATGCATGGCTCCTTTTTGACACACCATTGACACGGCATTGTAGCCGTGCCGGAAGAATAGATCTCCACTTGGTGTTATACTTGGGCGACTTACCCGTGGCGCCACGGCGACCGCGGTCGCCGGAGGCCCCCCTGATTTTGCTGAGCCGCCGAAAATTCCTGAAAAATGCGTCCCTGACTGCCGCCAGTTCGCTTGGTTTCGGTGGTTATGGCTTCGCTTCCGCCCTCGATCTACCGGGAGTCCGCCGACTCGATCTCCATCTGCCGGTTCTTCCGGAGGCCTGGAACGGCGTCTCAATCCTGCAGATCTCCGATGTCCACGCCGGCCCGTACATGGGTTCAGAGCGGATGGCGCGGATCCGCGACCTTGCCTCCATGCTCGCCCCCGACCTCATCGTCTTCACCGGCGATCAGATGGACCGCCGACCCTCCGATGCCGACCTCTTCGTCAAAGGCTTTGCAGGTATCGAGGCACCGCTCGGGGTGTGGGGGATACTCGGCAACCATGATCATTTCATCGACCCCAAGCTGTCGGAGTGGGCGCTCGAAGCCGCCGGGATCCAGCCCTTGGTCAACCGCGGAGTGGTCCTGGATCGGGCCGAATCGACGTTAGCGCTCATAGGTCTCGAGGATCTGCTGGCTCGCGACGGGCGCGCGGCGGACTTCTCGATTCTCAGCAAGTATCCCTCGTCCTTCAGGATTTGCCTGTGTCACCAGCCCCAGGGCTGGCACCGGGCAGCCGCGGCCGGCGCCCATCTCACGCTCGCGGGCCACACCCACGGCGGGCAGATCGCTCTCACCGGCCGCAACCTCAACGTCGCACGTTTCAGCACCCGTTATGTCGCCGGGCCCTACCGCCGCGACGAGTCCTTCCTCTACGTTTCGCGTGGTGTCGGTGTGGGTGCGGTGCCGGTTCGGGTCGGCGCCCCGCCGGAGATCGACCTCTTGACCCTCCGCAGTCCGGTCGCCAGCTCGCGCGTCGCAGCGTGAGCCCCGCGCGCATCAGGCCGTGCGCTCGAAGACCAACCTGATGTTCTTCGCGAGTCCGGTCGAGGTGGCCGAAGAGCAGCTCGCCTTCGCCAAGAAGAACGACGCCACGCTGATCGTCGGCGTCGACTTCCTCTTCTGGTTCGGCTACGGCCTGAAGAACGCCGAAAGCAGGCCGCTGGCCTCCGAGGAGGAGCGGCTGGCGCTACTGGTGCGG
>CBDTWX010000587.1:0-3280 GCA_965364305.1 uncultured Thermoanaerobaculia bacterium | reverse complement strand
GGTAGCGTGGCGCGAGAGCGTCGCCCGCCTGCAGACGATCGCCATCGACGCGGTGCTGATCGCGATGCTGCTCCTGATGGCCGAGCTCCTGGTGGTGGCCTTTTCGGGCCGGCGCGGGCCGACCGGTCTGCTGCTCACGGCCGAGGAGATTCTCGACCTCCTGCATTATCTGTGGGCGATCGTCGCGGGTCTCGTCCTTGCCGTGTGCTGGAACGCCCTGTACCGGTGGATCGGCGCGTCTCCCGGGCGTGCGTTGATTTCGGGGGTCCCGGAATGGGAGCGCGACCTCGAGTGGACTCACACCCTGCGCGGCTGGTTTGCGGCGGTCTTCATCGAGTTCACCTTCTTTGCCGGCTGGCTCATCACCGAGCTCGATCTCTACGCGTTTCTGACCAAGTTCGGCAAGGCAAGGGACATCGTGTGGGGCCTTGCCCACCCCTCGGCGAGCGTCCTCCACGAGGGTCTGGTGCTGCTCGTGCAGACCATCTTCCTGGCCTTCATGGCGACTGCATTTGCCATCCCCGTCGCCTTCGTGCTCGCCTTTCCGTCAGCCCGCAACCTCACCCGAGGTTCGGCACTCGCGCGGCTGGCCTACACCGTCGCCCGCACGGCGATGAACTTCGTTCGCGCGGTCGAGCCGCTGGTGTGGGCCCTGATCTTCATCTCCTGGGTCGGCATCGGGCCGTTCGCCGGCGTGCTGGCGCTGTGGGTGCACTCGGTGGCGGCTTTGACCAAGCTCTACTCGGAGCAGATCGAATCGATCGACACCGGGCCGATGGACGCCATCACCGCGACCGGCGCCGGCACCCTCCAGGTGCTGCGCTACGGTGTCGTGCCGCAGGTGATACCGCCGTTTCTTTCGTTCACCATCTATCGCTGGGACATCAATGTCCGGATGTCGACCATCATCGGCTTTGTCGGCGGCGGCGGGATCGGCTACATCCTCAAACCACGGGTCGATCTCGGCGAGTGGGGTGAGGTGGGGACCTTGGTGCTGCTGATTGCGGGCACGGTCTGGCTGATGGATATCATCTCGGCCAAGATACGAGAAAGAATCGTGTAGCAATTCTCAGATGGGAATTCGGCTGCCTCCGTGCAGCCGAATTCCCATCTGAGAATTGCGGGTTGGCTTCGCCAACAGGTGAAAGTTGGGTAGGGGCCCGAAAACCAAATCCTCATCAGCAATTCGTGCCGGGCCAGCCACGGGCTGGACCGGCACGAATTGCTAGAAGTCGACGTACCAGCCAACTCCCAGCCAGGTCTCCTCGTCCCAGTGGAACTGACCCATGACCGAACGCCCGGTGCCGAGCTCGACGGCGAAACGGTACTGCATGCTGCGCTCTCCGACCGGGATCAGATAGCCGATCTGGGCGGTGAAACGGGTGCTCCAGTCGGTCTCCTCGTAGGTTTGGATGTCGAGCGCCGTGAACCACGAGGCGCGACCCTTCCAGTACTTCTGGTGACTGACGCACTGCAGGCCGGCCTGGACGCGCGGTGTGACGGTGCCAGAGATGCCGTTTCCGTACCCGAGTTCGCCGTAGAAGTTCCACCGCTGTCGAAAGCTCCAGCTCACGCCGACAATGCCCTCTTCTCTGGTGTATTTGACTCGAGGCTGCCCGGTACGCTCCATGTACTCATCGCCGATGTGCGAGGAGTTGTGCCGGGTGCCGATCCGAAATCCCAGCTCCGGGGACGGCCTCCACTTCAGGACGAGCCCATAGAACCCGTCCCATCCGGTGCTGTCCCAGCTGTAATCGATGTCGAACTGTCCGGCGAATCCGCCATCGAAGTCGAGCTGCCAGCCTCGGTTGGGGTCGCCCTCTGGGTGCCAGCGATAGATGCCGAAGGTGCCGCCGAGCCGGAGCCCGAAACGCTTGTCGCCCGTGTCGACCAGCTCGGTGTCAGCTAGCCACTGCAGGGTGAGAGCGTTCTGCGGCCGCAACGGGTCGGCAATGTACCGCGGGTGGAAATCATTTGGCGGGAACCACATCCCGCGGGGCTTTTCGAGAGGATCGGTTCCCTCGTCCTCGGCCGCGCAGGCCAACGGCACGGGAGGGGAGAGAGTTGCACAGAGGATGGCCAACATCGGAATGATCGCTCGCCGCATCGCCCGGGATTGTAACGCAGATTTGCCGATTCGGAGGCGGTTCATCGGTTTTTTTACGGGCCGGTTCTTCAGTGGGCCGAACCCGAATACATCTCGCCGGCCTCGATCCGGGCCTCGAGAATATTTTGCGGCGGCGGCAAGGGACACGTGGCGTACGGGGTGAAGGCGCATGGCGGATTGACCGCGAGGTTGAAGTCGAGAATCGTCATTCCGTCCTCACCGGGTGCATCCGCGGACAGAAACCGTCCGGCCCCATAGCTCGACTCGCCGCTCGTCTGGTCCCGGAAGATCAGAAACAGGCTCTCATCCTCGGCACTTCCCGCGTAGGGCTCGAGGGTCAGATTCTGACCATCGATCGAGAAGTGCAACACACCAAAGGCGAGCATCGTCGTGTCGGTTCCGAGGACGGTCGGGATCGACACCTCGCGCGCCTCGTCGTAAGGCTCGAAGGTCGCATCGACCTTGAAGGCCGGGTCAGTTGGGAAGTAGTCGATGCCTTGGAAGGCGGTGCGGGTGGGCGCGTCGGGGTCCTTGCCCCTGGCGCCGAGCCGACCATCACGATCGATGATGTAGAACTGGATTCGCCCGGCGGTGATGACATCCGGGCGGCCGTCGGCATCCGTCTTGAGCGTGGCCTCGGACAAGGGCTCGCCGTTGATTTCGACGCCCGCCCCCTCCTCGCCGAAAGCGATCACGTCGCCCTCCGGGCCGACCACGAGCAGCCCTGCGATGTCAGCGACACGTGGATCGGGGAGAACCACCGCGCCGTCCTCGGCCGAACCGAAGCGATTCTCCCCGGGTTCGAGCCAGTACAAACCGGTGAGGCTGAGCCAGCCATCCTCGGCGGTGAGGCGGGCGAGGCGCTCGCTTCGCCCGGCCGCCAGCTCGGCTGCATAGGCAGGGTCGATCTCGATCGGCCTCTCGGAGCACGCAACCGCGCTGATGAGGACGGCAAGAATGATCGAGCAACGAAGAGCGGAGGTGGTCATCTTCATCATCGGCGTGTTGTATCACATCCGGGCACTCGCCCGCCCGGGTTGAATTTTGAATTTTGAATTCCCACCCACCCATCCACAACGTTGACACGTTAGAACGTTAAACGTTTGAACGTTCCGCCCACCCAGATCCTTCGGTCGTCGGACTCCCTCAGGATGACACCTTGAAGCGACGCTC
>CBDTWX010000586.1:0-3295 GCA_965364305.1 uncultured Thermoanaerobaculia bacterium | reverse complement strand
GTCGAGCTTGGTCTGCGCCTCTGCCACCATGAAGCTCACCGCCTGGAATTTTCGGATCGGTCGACCGAAGGCCTTGCGTCGGTCGGCGTAGTGCATGGCGACATCGAGGCAGGCCTTCATCGCACCGGTGATGGGCCCGGCGCTGCAGAGTCGTTCGGGCACCATCATGGTGTGGAAGACCTCACCACCGCCGTGCAGGCGGCCGATAAGGTTCTCCTTCGGAACCTCCACATCACGAAAGACGACGCGTCCGGTGCCTCCTCCCCGGGTTCCCATCAGCCCGTAGAGGTACTTCACCTCGACTCCCGGCCCGCGATCGATGATCATCGCGCTGATCCGCCGGTCCGGCCGCGAGTCCTCGGCGTGGTTGGTGCGAACGTAGGCGAGGAAGAAGTCGGCCCCCTCGGCACCGACGATAAAGCGTTTCACGCCGCGTACCAGAAAGTGGTCGCCGCGGTCCTCGGCACGACTGGTGGCGCCGAAGAAATCGGACCCGCCGCGTGGCTCGGTGAGCGCCTCGGCGGCCACCAGCTCTCCCGCGAGCATCGGAGCGAGGTACCGTCGCTTCTGCTCGTCGGTGCCGAAGACGTTGATCGCCTCACCGACGATCGACGGCATCACGTAGCAGCACCCGGCAGCCATACCGAGAGGGCCGACCTCCTCCATCGCCGCGCACTCACTCACCCAGGACAGAGCTCGGCCCCCGTACTCTTCGGGAAACCTCAGACCGAGCAGTCTGCGGCGAGCGAAGGTCTCGAAGAGCTCTCGCGGGTAGGTGATCTCGTCGCGATCCATCCGCCGGGTGTAGTCGGGGTCGACCTCGTCTTTGACGACTGCGCGCATCTCGTCGCGCACCGCCCGGGCCTCCTCGTCGAGCATGAAATCGTACATGTCCACCTCCCTGGGTTTTACGAAATCAGCGCGACAAAGCGCCGCAGGAGACCCGACGTTTCCGGGCTGTCACGGAAACGATCAAGGGCGTTCGCCCTGTCCTCATCGCTCATGTGGGACGCGTAACCCTCGAGGTAGTGGAGGTAGCGGTCCGCGTTGGTGGCGCGATCGAGTTCGGGATGGAACTGCGTGGCCCAGATCGGTGCTCCTCGAACCCGCAACGCCTGAAACGGGTTGGCCTCGCTGCTTGCCAGGTTCGGGATGCCGTCGGGAAGGCGAACGGCTCGATCCTTGCGGCCGAGCTGTGCGTTGAAACGATCCGGCAGTTCTCCGAAGAGCTCGTCCGCGCGGCCGTCGGCGGTGAGCGTCAGAACATAGGTGCCGACCTCGGTGTTGGCGACATCCTTGACGACCTCACCACCGAGCGCCGTGACCAGGCTCTGATAGCCGAAACACGAGGCAAAGGTCGGGTGGCCGACGGCCACGACATCACGCAAAAGATCGAGGAAGGATTCGAAAAAGGGAAGGTTGCCGTCCGAGACATAGTAGTCGCCGCTGCCGCCAACCGTGAGCGCATCGTGCTCACGGACGTCCGCGAGCGACGGCGGTCCCGCGCAGAGATCGTGCACCAGCACATTGCCGGCCGGCAGGCCGGTCTTCTCGACGAAGCACCCGCGCTCGTGGGCGGCCATGGGGTCGTCGGCATTTCGCGCCTGCAACAACAAGATCTTCGGTGACACGTCACACTCCGCCGACGCAGCCTACCACTGTCGATGCTCGGCCCGGGGGGCCGGAAAACCGACCGCGATGAATTCAAATGTGCGCGAGGCAGTCAGCCGAAAACCTTGCCGTAGACGTCCTCGTTGAAGCCCACAAGGAGCTTTTTGCCCGCCCGGACGGTCGGTGCTCGCAGGTTACCCGTGGCGCCCAGCATCTTCTCGAGGATCTCCTTGGTGGCCTTGCCACCGGCGAACTGGTCGAGCTTCTTGCCCTTGGCGATGTAGATCGCGCCGGCATCGCGGATCAGCTTGCGTGCCTCGGTCGCGCCGAGCTTGGCGCTGGCCGACACCTTCTCCTTGATCGTCACGTCGCGTGCCTCCATGAACTTGGAGGCTCGTGAGCAGGAGTTTCAGCCGGAACGGAAGTAATACCAGTCGACGCGTTTGGCCATCGTCACTCTCCCCGTGTGGTGGATTTTCCTTCGTACACGCCTTGCATCGTGGCATATTCGCGGAGAGGGATCAATCTCGAGAAGCCATTCGCGGATTCTGCATGAGGCTCACCGAACCCCTCTGAGTTAGGATCATCGAGTCGATGACTCGCATTGGTGGTGGATATGAATCAGGGTTCGAAGTTCTGGGACAGGGTCGCAAAACGTTACGCCAGAAAGCCCGTCGCCGACGAAGCGGCGTACCAACAAAAACTCCGGGTCACACGAACATACTTCAGGCCGGATTCAGAAGTGCTGGAATTTGGCTGCGGAACAGGGTCGACCGCCATCTCCCATTCGCCGTTCGTACGACATATCCGAGCCATCGATAGTTCGTCCAAGATGCTCGAAATCGCCCGAGAGAAGGCCGACCGGGCAGGCGTCGAAAACGTCACGTTCGAACAGTTGGCCATCGAGGAGATCGACCTTTCGGATCAGTCGTTGGACGCCGTTCTGGGTCTCAGTATTCTGCACCTGCTCGAGAACAAGGAAGAGGCGATCGCCAAGGTCCATCGCGTGCTCAGGCCTGGCGGCGTGTTTGTCACGAGTACCACGTGTATCGGCGACACGATGAAGTTCTTCAAGCTCATCGCGCCGATCGGGAAAGCCCTCGGCTTGATGCCGTTGCTCGATATTTTCACCACCGAGGAACTGGTGGCCAGTCTGACCGATGCCGGCTTCGAGATCGATCACCAATGGACACCGGGCAAGGGCAAGGCCGTGTTCATCGTGGCGAAGAAGGAGGAATAGGAGTCGGCGCCAAGGGAACCCCGCTGACTGGGCGCCACCCACATCCGCACTGTTTCTTTTCTCTCGCAGTGCAAGGGGCAGCTTTCCCGGTCAACTATCGCAGGTGCTTCTGAGGGTTTTGGGCTCCAAAGATGCTGGCGGGCAGATCCTCGGCGCGAAGATGTTCTCTGACGGTCGACGAGGGAGTCATCGAATTCCGCTTGGCGGCTCATTCACCTCGGCCGACCACGCCGACGAGCCTCCCGATTCGAAACCATCTGCGAACACGGAGTCCCACTGGCAGGGTGCGTCGGCGGCCATCAGCCAGTCGGTGAAATCAACCGACCCGGAGCCGGTCACGATGATATTGTCACCGGTTCCGGGTCCTACTCCCGATGGTCCGCTCGAATCTCCCCACGGAGAGCTGTTCGGGCGAGTCGGGCTCGACGGCCAAAATGAAGACGC
>CBDTWX010000585.1:0-3323 GCA_965364305.1 uncultured Thermoanaerobaculia bacterium | reverse complement strand
CCGCCTGTCCCCGATCGTTGTACAGACCAGCCAGATCCTCGAGGACCTGGACCGTGTTGACATGATCCGGCCCGAAGGCGACCTCGCGAATTGTGAGCGCCTGCTGGAACAGCGGTTCGGCCTCGTCAAAACGCCGCTGCTGGCAGTAAAGTTCCGCAAGCACCCGGCGGTTGACCGCCAGATCCGGATGCGATGCACCGAGGGCGGTCTCGAGGATTGTGCCCGACCGCAAGAAGAGGGCCTCGGCCTCGTCCAGGCGATCGAGGTTCCGGTAGAGGTTTGCAAGGTTATGGAGGCTCATGCCGAGGTGGGGATGGTTGTCCCCGAGCTTCTCCCGAATACGGATGGCTCGCAGAAACATCACCTCGGCCTCGTCGTACTCACCCAAGTTTCTGAGAAGGTTGGCGAGGCTGTTGAGGCCCGTGCCGACGTCGGGATGGTCCGCGCCGTGTGCCTTCTCCAGCACTCGAATCGCCTTCCGATACAGGGGCTCGGCCTCCTCAGAACGACCCTGAGCGGCGTAGGCAAGGGCCAGGTTGTTGAGGCTTTTGGCGAGCGCGGGATCGTCGGGCTCACAGGCCCGTTCGCGAATTCTCAGGCTGCGTGCGTAGTACTGCTCTGCCTGCTCGAGGTTCCTCTTGGCCCAGTGAACGCTGCCCAGGTTGCTGAGATACTGCGCAACCTCCAGGTGATCGGCTCCGAAAAGCCGCTCCTGCGTTTCGAGCGCTTGACCGAGCAACCGCTCGGCATCGTCATACAGCCCGAGCTCGAAGTAAACCCAGCCGATGGTCCGCTGCAGGCTTGCTCTGACCAGCGGCTGATCGATGAGCTCGTTGTCGAGCCTGGCGGCACCGTTGTCGAGCAGCTCCCGAGCCGTGACCATCTGGCCGGCGGTCTTTTCCGGACTCGCGGCCTCGAACATTTCGACCAAAAACTCGGTGACCTGTCGGGCAGTTGCGGCCTCCTGTTCGGCCCGCCGCGCGGCATGCGCCGCGCGCCGGGACTGGACCGTCATGCCGACTGCCAACAGGCCGAGCGCCAGCCACACCGCAACGACCAGCGCCCGCCGCCGGCGGCGGTGTGGTCGGTCGATGATCCGGCGCAGCATGTCGAGCGCATCGACCGAAGACGGGCGGGCTCCCGGAGCAAGCGACTTCAGGCGTTCGATCAGGCGGGTCAGGTCTGAGGGCAGGCCGACAACTGGCCGGCTGTCTCCAAGGGCGGCATGTTTCAGCAGCTCGTGATGATCCTGACTGCGGTCGAAAGGCGCCTCGCCCGTGAACAGCTCCTGCAAAATGAGTCCGACTGAGTACATGTCGCTGGCCGCCGTTGCCGGCTCACCACGCGCCTGCTCGGGGCTCATGTACCCGACGGTGCCCAACACCAGACCGCGCGTCGTTTGCAGGTCGGATGACGGGCTCGCGCCGTCGTGCTCGGCCGGCTCCTCGGGCCGATCGGCCGCCATCGTCCGCACCTGGGAGTAGTCGGCCCCCTCGTCGAGGGAGCGAGCGAGCCCGAAATCGAGAACCTTGATGCTGCCGTCCGGGATCATCATGACGTTTTCGGGCTTCAGGTCACGGTGCACCACCCCACGGGCATGAACCTCGGCCAGCATCTCGAGCAGTTCCTCGGCCACCCGCAGCCGGACGTTTTGATCCATATCCGAGGACATCGCCCCACGCAGGCTTTTCCCCTGGATCAGCTCGAGGACGATAAAGTCATTCTCTTCCCCTTCGATGAAGTCGTGGACCTTGCATACGCTCGGGTGATCGAGCTGGGACAGGATCCTCGCCTCGCGGAGGAACCTCGCCTTGGTGTCCGGATCGAGGCGGAACTCGGCGCGGATCGCTTTGAGTGCGACCCTGCGTTGCAACGTGTCATCAAAACCCACGTAGACGGCACCCATACCGCCTTGTCCGAGCACGTCCACCACGCGGATGTGCCCGATGGTCTGACCGAGCAACTCGTGGATTTCGTCTTTCACTATTTTCGCAGTATAGACGCGCCACGAGAGAAGGACCAGGAGCCTCGAATTCCACCTGCCACATCGACCCTTCGGCGGGCTCGAACATGACCCTGGATGCGATCCACTCCATCCGGAGCTGCGGGCCAGGCAGCTCAGCTGTGAAGAAACCTCCGGTTCACGGCGCGACGAACGACCAGGCGCTCGGGTCTCCCGACTCGAAGCCGTCGATCATGATGATGTGGCCGGAACGGAGGGTGGCGCGGAGCATGTAGTTACCGTCGGTGGATAGCGTCAGACCCGCAACACCGGTTTCCGAGGAGTAGCTCTGACCGACGTTGGCGGTGGAATCGTATTCTATATTGAAGTCCTCGTTGAGCCACTGTGGGTCACCGCGGCTGACGAGCCAGAAATCACCGAACAGGGTCACCGGGGACGCCAGGTTTACTCCGAAGGACCCGGAGCCGTCACCGGTCCAGATGGTGCCCTGACCGAGGACGACGGAGTCGTCCGGCAACCCGCCCGAATCCGGGTAGATGAAGACCTGGTTCGGCCATGGCCCGCCGAGGCTCGTGTAATCGATCTGGTTGGCGGCGCAGAAGCCGGAGATCTCGGTTTTGCCGGGGAGAACCCCGAAGTCCGCCAGCTCGAACTTCACGGCATACATAAAGTTGGGGTCGTCGGCGCTGCTGCCATTGAACCAGGCGGCGCCGCTGGTGACGCCGTCGTCGTAGCCCGCGTTGCCGCACGGCCAGACGCCGGGGCAGTTTCCGGTCGGGGCCAGCGTGATCGTCCGGGCGGGCGCGTGGAAGACATCGCCGTCGATCTCGATCGAGAGGTTCACCACCTTCGTTCCTTCTGATGAGTAGGCGAAAGCTTGCGCTTTGCAGTCGTTCGACAACGAGGGAATACACTCTGGCGCAGGGTCGGCGCCGTCACACCCGGCATCGCCCATACTCCAGCTGGCCTTGTCGATATCGACCGCAATACCCTCGATCGTGAAGAGCACATTTGCTCCGATATCCGGATTGGTGTTGGAGACGGCGATCGTGGGTTGGAGGTTGCCGTCGCCGACCGGAAGAACCTTTGCGAGCTCGGATATTGCGTTGTCGTCGATATTGGTGACCTCGAGAGTGATGTCATAGGTGGTATTCGGGTCGAGCGACTCGGCGGGAATCGTGCAGTTCTCGGCAGGCGCGCAGCCAAGGTAGTCGTGCGAGACACTCTCCACTCGCCAGGCGTACCTCAGATTGCCACCGACCGGCTTCGAGATCGAACCGTCGAGGGTGATCACCTCGTTGTGGAGCGGGGTCGCCGGAGAGATCGTGAAATCTGCCGCGACCGAAGTCACGCTGAAATC
>CBDTWX010000584.1:0-3347 GCA_965364305.1 uncultured Thermoanaerobaculia bacterium | reverse complement strand
GCGATGTCCTGGCGCTTGCCGAGATAGAGATGACGAAGCTCGCGGGGCGCCCGCGCCGAGCCTTCGTGGAGACAAAAAATTTCCTCCTTCGTGACGTGTGGGCGGCGATGGGATCGACACGGCCTGACGAGGATGCGGCGTTTATCGACTGTTGGTACGAAAAGGAGACGCAGGAGCGAATCTCGGACACCGCGAGCCGCCTCGCGGGCTAATCCGCCGCATGTTCAGAACGTGTACGTGCGATCCTGCACCAACTCTTCGACTGGATGCGACAAATCCGTGTTCGCCAACTCGGTCCGCAGTTCGTCGATATACGGCGGCTTGAAGTGGTACAAAAAAACCACCACATCCCGTTCAAGCTTTGAAAGTTCTGCGGCAAGACCCTTCGGCGTCATATGAAGGCTGACATCGGCCACGTCTTGCAGGCGGTTCGGAAACGAGACCTCGGTGATGACCGCGGCAAGGTCATCGGTGGCGTTCGCCACCTCCCAGACCCTCTCGGTCGGCCCGGTGTCGGAGGTGAAAAGGATGCTCACGCCAGCCTGGCGAAGGAGCAGTCCGGTTGTGGGTACGATATGGTTGACCTCGACCGCCTCAACCTCGAGATCGCCCGAAGGCAGGCCGCCGATCGTGAACGGTTGCTCGATCTCGATTTCCTCGAATCGCACGGATGGGTAGAGGTGGTTGGGAATACGGGTGAAATCCGGCCATGTGTCGTTGTTGAAAAGATGTCGCCGCACCCCGGCGAGAACCCTCTTCGTGCAGAAAATCGAGACCGGTTCATCGCTCGATCCAAAAGAATTCTCGATCAGGAACGGGAGGGTGTTCGTGTGATCCATGTGCGTGTGAGTGATCAACACATGCCGGACCTTGCGCTGTTCTTCGATCGTCAACGCCCGCGTGATGGCGCCTGCGTCAACGGCCACGCAGCCGTCGATCAAGAACGAGGTCATCCTGCATTCGGGGCTGTCGCCTCCGAAACTCCCAAGTACCCGAAATTCCATGAAAAGAGTATACCCGTATTAATCCGGTTACCATGAGTGCGATGAATTACCGGGATGATCGTTTCTTTCGCCTGGGTCTGTTGTTGGCCGGGGCCGGTGCTCGGGTTCGTCGACAGGCTGCGGTGTCCGATGCCGGGCTGGAGCTGGCAACGGCCCTGTCTGAGTCCGGCGGGTTGCAGGTGATCGTGCGCGCTGCGCGCGACCTGGCCGATGCGGAGGCTCGCAAAGTTCACGAGAAGATCGTCAGTGCTGGCTGGAGGTGGCTGATTCCGGGCGACGAGGAGTTTCCGATGCTCCTGGCAAGCATCACCGATCCTCCTCTTGGGCTCTTCGTGCAGGGCACGATCGCATCCGCAAAGACGGTAGCTGTGGTCGGCTCGCGAAAGGCAACAGCGTATGGTCGCCAAGTCGCTCGCCTTCTCGGCGAGGAGCTCGGACGGTCCGGGGTGGTGGTGGTGTCCGGGATGGCCCGTGGGGTGGACGAGGCGGCGCACCGCGGAGCACTTGATGTTGGCGGGCCCACGTGGGCTGTGTGGGGAACCGGGCCCGACCGAATCTATCCTCGCGAACACCAGACGCTTGCTGAAGAGTTGGCCACCAGCGGGGCGCTGATCACCGAGTACCCTCCGGGAACGCCGCCTCGACCCCACCACTTCCCGGAACGAAACCGCATCATCGCCGGCCTTTCAGAGGCGGTTGTCGTGGTGGAGGCCGCAGCGAGGTCTGGTGCTTTGATCACTGCGCGGCTTGCGGTTGAAGAGGGCCGAGAGGTGCTCGCAGTTCCCGGAAATATCTTTTCCCAGCTTTCCGTCGGCCCCAACACCTTGATTCGAGTTGGCGCGCGACCCCTTCTGACGCCGCGGGATCTCTTCGAGGCCATCGGCCACGAACCGCCGACCGAACGCGCAGCGGACGATGAGCACCGACTGCTCGGGTTCATCGAGCCCGGTGAAGCACTCACCGCCGACCAACTCGCGCACAGGGCAAAGGTCGAGATTGCAGCTGTTATGAGCGACCTCCTCGCCCTCGAGCTCGCCGGCGACGTCCGGCGCGAGGCCGATGGGCGCTACACGCGGGTCCGCGGCGCACCTGCTCGGGAGTCGTGAGTGGAGAGGCGGCGAGTTTCGGGCCGGCACCCCGTGCTGGTCGTCGGAGGAGGTCTCGCGGGCAGCGAGGCAGCGTGGCAGCTCGCCCGCGCGGGAATCGATGTGCGTCTGGCGGAAATGCGCCCGGTTCGACCGACACCTGTTCACCGAGGGGATCGTCTCGCAGAACTTGTGTGCTCCAACTCTCTTCGTGGTGATAGCCCTACGAATGCTGTTGGGGTGCTCAAGGCCGAGATGGAAGCTGCCGATTCATTGATCATGCGCGAGGCGAGGCGGGCGGCGGTGCCGGCTGGCGGAGCCCTGGCTGTCGACCGCGAGGTCTTTGCGGAGGCGGTGACGAAAGCGATCTCAGAACACCCGCGCGTGACCATCGAGCGGGTCGAAATCGAAACCTTGCCAGAAGGCCCGGCGATTCTCGCCACGGGTCCGCTGACATCGCCCTCCCTCCATCGAGCAATCGATCACCTGCTCGGGGGGCAGGCGCTTTCCTTTTTTGATGCGGTTGCGCCGATTGTCGCCGCTGACTCGCTCAACATGAACCGCCTCTTCCGCGCCTCACGCTATGAGAAGGGCGGCGGTGCCGACTATCTCAACGTACCACTCGATCGGCCGGCGTACGAATCATTTGTCGACGCGCTCTTGACGGCTGAAACGGTAGAGCTCAAGGATTTCGAACGGAGCGACATCTCCTATTTCGAGGGCTGTCTGCCAATTGAGGTGATGGCCGAGCGCGGGCGCGACACCCTTCGCTTTGGTCCAATGAAACCCGTCGGTCTGGTCGATCCGGCCACCGGGCGGCGCCCGTGGGCGGTGGCGCAACTGCGGCAGGATGATCTTGCCGCCGACCACTGGAACATGGTGGGGTTTCAGACCAAGCTCGCCTACGGTGAGCAGCGACGCATCTTTCGCAGCCTTCCCGGCCTCGAGGGCGCCCGGTTCGTGCGTCTCGGCATGATTCACCGCAACACATTCATCAACGCACCGCTGCACCTCGATCGGTCCCTCAGACTCCACGCGTGTCCGCATCTCCGGCTGGCCGGACAGATCACCGGAGTCGAGGGTTATGTGGAATCAGCGGCAACCGGGTTGATAGCGGCACGCGGCCTCATCGCTGAACTGGCCGGGAGCGACGCCGAACCGCCGCCCCCGGAGACCGCCCTCGGAGGGCTGATGCGGCATCTCACCTCCAGCGATCCTTCCAACTTCCAACCCGCCAATATCAACTGGGGTCTCATGG
>CBDTWX010000583.1:0-3351 GCA_965364305.1 uncultured Thermoanaerobaculia bacterium | reverse complement strand
GATCGCGCTCGGGATCGATGCCGGGACGTATGTCGGACTGGCGGCGGAGGTGGACGTCGATCGAGCGACCGGCAAGGTCACGGTCGAGCGGCTGGTCTGCGCCCAGGACATGGGGCTCGCCATCAACCCCGAGGGGGCCACCATTCAGATGGAAGGCTGTCTGATGATGGGGCTGGGCTACACCCTGAGCGAGGAGCTGCGTTTCTCCGGCGGCGAGATCCTCGACACCAACTTCGACACCTATGAGATTCCTCGATTTTCCTGGCTGCCCGAGATCGAGACGGTGATCATCGACGCCAAGGGCGACCCGCCGCAGGGAGGCGGGGAACCGGCCATCATCGTGGTCGGAGCCGCCATCGCCAATGCCATTTTCGATGCTGTGGGTGCGAGGGTACTCCGCCTGCCGATGACTGCCGAGCGGGTGAAGGCAGCGATGGGCGACGGGGGGAGGATCGGCGACAGTTAGCAGCGCAGGGACGGCGCCAGCAAACAGGGACAGGGGCAGTCGCCAGCGGCAGCGACCAGTGGCAGAAGTCAGCGGCCTCGGCAGTGTGTCTCCTCCACCTTGAATTCCGTATCCGGGTGGGAGGGTGGTCTCCCTTTCCCCCTTTTTCGGTGCTCACGGCATCGGGCACGGAGACGGAGACGGAGACGGGCACGGAGCGGAAGATTCGTGGTCCGGCACGCGAAAATCGATATCCAGAATATCCAGGTCGCCCGAGACGTTCTCTTTACCGACCATTTTGAATGAGGAGGCCCGAATGGACACACGCGAGCTTGGCACGAGCGGTCTCGAGGTTGCATCGATCGGTCTGGGTTGCATGGGCATGTCCGAGTTCTACGGCGCGAGCGAAGAGGCGGCGAGCATCGATCTGCTCCACCATGCCATCGACCTCGGAATCACGTTTTGGGATACCGCCGACATGTACGGAAGCGGGGCCAACGAACGGCTGGTTGGCCGAGCTTTGAAAGGCCGACGCGACGAGGTCGTTCTGGCGACAAAGTTCGCCGTGGTGCGCGGCGAGGATGGGAGCTTTCTGGGTGTCAGCGGCCGCCCCGAGTACGTGCGAGAGGCCTGCGATGCCAGTCTCCGACGCCTCGGTGTGGATCACATCGACCTCTATTACCAACACCGCGTCGATCCGCAGGTGCCGATCGAGGATACGGTCGGCGCGATGGCCGAGCTCGTGACCGCGGGAAAGGTTCGTCATCTCGGACTGTCCGAGGCCGGGGCGGCGACCCTCGGTCGCGCTGCCGCCGTGCACCCGATCACCGCCCTCCAGTCGGAGCTCTCGCTGTGGAGCCGTGACATCGAGGACGAGATCGTTCCCGCGTGCCGTGACCTCGGCATCGGTGTGGTGGCCTACAGCCCGCTCGGCCGCGGGTTCCTGAGCGGCGCGATCCGCAGCCTCGACGATCTCGCCGAGGATGACTGGCGACGCTTCATGCCGCGCTTCCAGGGCGAGAACTTCGGCAAAAACCTCGAGTTGGTGGACCGGGTCGAGGAGATGGCGAAGAAGAAGGGTTGCACCCCCGCCCAGCTCGCTTTGGCGTGGGTGTTGGCGCAGGGATCGGATGTGGTCCCTATACCCGGGACCCGCCGTCGCAGCCGTCTCGAGGAGAATGCCGGCGCCGCGGGAATTGCATTGACTGACGACGACCTCGCCGAGATCGACGAGGTCATCCCGAAGGACATGGCGGCCGGGACCAGATATCCCGAGGAATCCATGAAGATGCTCGACGGGTGAGCCCTACTTCCCCTCGCGGACAAACGTCCCTTCCCGGTACTCCCGAAAGGCCGTCGCAAGCTCCTCGCGGGTGTTCATGACGATCGGACCTGACCAGGCAACCGGCTCGCCCAGCGGCTGTCCCGACACCAGCAGAAAACGGAACGATACGTCGCCGGCGCCGGCGCTGACCGAATCACCGGTGGTGAAGAGTGCCAGCTGGCCGCGTTCAAGAGAATGGCCGCCGTTCGGGCCGACCTCGCCGAACCCGGCAATGGCGTAGGCAAAGACCGTGTGATCCGGAGTCGTGGGGTGCTCCAGGCGGGTGCCCGGTTCGAGGGTGATGTCGAGGTACTCCGGGTCGGCGACGAAGTCCGTTACCGGACCACGAACACCGATCACATCGCCGGCAATGACCCTGATCGTGATTCCGTCGTGCGGGGAGACCTGGGGAATCGTGTCGGCGAGAACCTCGCGATAGCGCGGTGCCACCATTTTTGCCGTCGCCGGGAGGTTGATCCACAGCTGGAAGCCCCGCAGGTGTCCATCAGCGCGCTGGGGCATTTCCTGGTGGACGATTCCACTGCCGGCGGTCATCCACTGGACATTTCCAGGGCCGATCACTCCCTTGTTTCCAAGGCTGTCACCATGCTCGACTTCGCCCGAAAGCATGTAGGTAACGGTCTCGATGCCGCGGTGCGGGTGCCACGGAAAACCGGCGAGGTAATCATCCGGATTGTCCGAGCCAAAGTCGTCGAACAGAAGGAAAGGATCGAACTTCGGCAGCTCGGGATAGCCGAAGACCCGGTTGAGGCGGACGCCTGCCCCTTCCAAGGTGGGCTTGCCGGTCAGAAGCAACGCGACGGCTCGCGGTCGTGCCATTTTTTACTCCCCCTCGCATTGGAGAACACGGGAATCCAGAATTATGTTCTCACCCGTTGCTGCGCGCCGGATCGGATGTGAGAGAGGAGCCTGATAGGGGACGGGCCCATCCAGTCAGATCCTTCGTCTTGACGCAGCCAGGAGACAGGGTGACGGAGTCGTGGCCGGTCGCGCCATGAGTTGGGTCACAATCCCTCTCGTTGTCTTGGCCATGATGGGTTCGTCAGCATCCAGCATCGAGTATCACGATCACGAGCACGAGCACGAGCACGGAGACGGTTCAGGCTCTCAAGCCTCGAGCCTCGAGCCTCAAGCCCCACGCCCCAAGCCCCGTCTGCGTGCTACCATTTGTTGGAGCCCGTCGCACGAAACTTCGGAGACACCCAATGATCGTCATCACCGTGAATCGGCCCGGCGTCACGCCGACCACCCACCGCCTCGAAATCGATCGAATTCGCATCGGTCGTGAGCAGGACAACGATGTGGTGCTCGAGTCTGAAAGCTGCTCTCGATACCACGCCGAGATCCTGCACGGACGCGGCTTGTACAAGATTGTCGATCTCGGCAGCACCAACGGCATCGAGGTCGGTGGACAACGGGTCCAGGAGCATCTGATAGCCAGCGAAACCTCCGTCAAGATCGGTGACTACACCTTGAACTTTTCGATACCACAGCAGGAGACCCCGAAGACGGTGATGATGCCGATCGGCGGGGTCGTGTCTCAACCCGAGCCGGAACAAAC
>CBDTWX010000582.1:0-3389 GCA_965364305.1 uncultured Thermoanaerobaculia bacterium | reverse complement strand
TGTGTCTCGGATGTGGTGTGTGCGTGCCGGCCTGCCCCGAAAACGGAATCAGGCTCACGCCGCGTAAAGAACGGGTTATCACACCGGTCGACTCGGTACACCGGACGGTGAAAATGGCGGTGGAGCGGGGTACCTTGCAGCACCTGATCATCGACAATGGCGCCCTGGGCGGCCACCGGGCCATCGCCGCGGTGCTCGGTGCAATTCTCAGGCTGCCACCTGTACACCGGGCGATGGCCGGCCGGCAACTCGGTTCACGGTACCTCGAATGGCTCATCGAACGGCACGAACGCAAAGAGCACGGGGCGTAGGGCGCAGCCGCCTGCCCGCAGGTCCGTTCTGAGTTCAAGTTTTCAGTTTTGAGTTTTAAGTTCCCACCCGCCCACCCCCCTGATGCTGGATGCTGGATGGTCACTGACGCTGCCGTATTTCCTCTGTCGCGGTCACCGGTCACTGACGCCTGTCGCTGATCCAGCCGCTGTCCCTGTCGCTGGCTCCGAGTCCTGGCCACTGCGTGGACGGGTGGGCACCGCCTACTGGCTACTGGGTGGGCGGGTGGCCAGACTTCACGCCTCCAGCCTCGGGTGGGTTGGGCGGGAATTCCGATTTCCGAATTCCGAATTCCGAATTCTCCTCGCTCCCCTGCTCCTCGTCCACAGAATCTGCCGGAGGCAGTCCCCAACCCGCGGGATAGGACTCCCACAGAGCCTCCACCTCCGCGGTCGGCCGCAGCGGCGTCTTCACCAGAAGCCAAGCGATCAGCACAACGAAGAAGATGGTCGATAGCGCGCTGCCTTCGAGCCCGAACTCTCCCCCGCTTACCAGATCGGATCCTCTCGGAGTCGCGAGAAAAAACTGATGATCAATCTTGATGCCGCTCACGTCAAAGCCCCACAACCAGCTCTGAGTGAGATTCCACGAGAGATGGAAGCTGATCGGCAGCCACAGCCTCCTCGTCTGGAAATAGAGCATTGCCAGGATCACACCGGCAAGGAAAATATTGACCACTCCGACAAGGGTCACATCCGGGTTGTCGGCATGCCCCCACGTAAAGGGAATGCTCAGGAGAACGGCAGCGATCCATCGCCGGCTGCCCTCAGCGAGCGCCTGCATCAGGTATCCACGAAAGACGAGCTCCTCGAGGGCGCCCGCCCAAAAGAAGATGAAAAGCAACAGCGGCAGGGCCCCAAGGCTGGCCGACACGTCGGAGGAAAGCTCGAGCGAGACCGACCCCGTCACGATCAGGATGAGGACCAGCACTCCGGTCGCCCCCAAACCCGCCGCGAGCCCGACCATCAGCTCTCTCAGCCAGCCGCGGCTCAGACCGAGGCCGAGCGCTGCGACCGGTCTTCGATCAAACAACCTGAGCACGGCGAAAGCGCCCAGAGCGAGGGCGAGGGAGCCCACGACCCAGCCGACGGAACGCCGCCACGAGATGAACGGCGCATCGCCCGCATCCGGGAGGAGGAACCTCATGAGCACGACGAGCCCTAACCCGAAAAACAACACGGCTACGAGATAGAGCACCATCCGCCACCCGGCGCGCCAATGACCGAAACGGTTCTGAAAGATGCGCCGGATCAGGCTTGGTTCGTGCGGCGTCTCGAGCTCGGTTGGGGCGACCTCGGCGATGACCTCTTCTTCCATTGGCGACTCCTCGAAAGACTGTACGGATACATTCGCCAAAGGGTACAGTGTCATCTCCCGAAAATTCGACCGCTGGATCGAGATCCTCCATAATCTCTGGGTTGTCGGCTGGCAATGCCGGCGGCAGATGGAGGGCACCGTGACAACCAAGATCACCGACGACGAGCGTCAACGAATCCGAGCGCATTTTCCGTCGCTCTCGAGCGATATCACCTACCTCGAGAACGCCGGCGGGTCGCAGGTGCCGGCGGTCGTGGCTGACAGCATCCGCGACTACATGCTCTCGAGCTATGTCCAGCTGGGGGCCGGCTATCCGCTGTCGCAACGCTGCACCGAGGTGGTGGACGAGGCGCACGAGTTCGTCCGGATGATGATGAACGGCTCCGGCGGCGAGGTGATCCTCGGTCCTTCAACCTCGGCTTTGCTGGAGATGCTGGCCGGTTGTTATGCAAAGACCCTGACGCCGGGATCCGAAATCGTGGTCGCCGAAACTGGACACGAGGCCAACGTCGGTCCCTGGAAACACCTTGAACGAATCGGTATCCAGCTTCGGTGGTGGGAGATGGACTCGGAGACCTTTACCTGCCCGCTGGACGGACTGGCGCAACTCCTCAACGACCGCACCGCCCTGGTGGCTTTTCCGCACGTTTCCAATTTGCTCGGCGAAATCGTCGACATCCGGGCGATTACCGAGCTCACCCACCAGGCCGGTGCCCGTGTCGTCGTCGACGGCGTCGCCTATGCGCCGCATCGCGCCATCGACGTCTCCGGCTGGAACGTCGACTGGTACGCCTACTCCACCTACAAGGTCTACGGGCCACACATGGCCGCGTTGTGGGGCCGAGGCGACGCGATCGGCGAACTGACCGGACCCAACCACTTCTTCATACCGGACGACGAGGTCCCTTACAAATTCGAGGTCGGCGGCCCGAGCCACGAGGGTTGCGCCGGGATCCTCGGGCTGCGCAGCTATCTGGCGTTCCTGGCCGAGCTTGACGACACGCAGGTTCTCGATCGCGAGGCCATCGAACGGGCCTTCGATACGATGACCGCGTGCGAGCTACCGCTGCAAGCGCGCCTCATCGCATACCTCCAGTCCAGAGGTGATGTTCGGATTGTCGGCCCCGGAGACATCGGCCCGGCGCGCGTCGGCACGATCAGCTTCGTCCACGAAAAGAAGAGCTCGGCCGAGATCACCGAGGTTGTCGACCGCTCGGGCATCGGCATTCGGCACGGTCACATGTACGCCTACCATCTGTGCGAGGCCGCCGGTCTCGAACCCGAGGACGGGGTGGTCCGCGTGAGCCTGGTTCACTACAACACGCCGGAGGAGATCGAAAGGCTGATCGAGGTCTTCGACACGGCTCTGGGGTGAGGCGCACCGTTCGAAAGACATCTCTCCTTACCCCGTCTCCGTGCCCGTGCTCGTGCTCGATTAACGAACCTCCCAAAGGGGATGGCGGCACAGGCAGCGACAGGATGCAGCGGCAGGCGACAGCGACAGGTGACCGCGACAGCGACCAGCGTCAGAGGACAGCGGCAGCGTCAGTGATCAGCGGCCGGTATCCGCAACCAACACCGGCGGCCCTCACCGCCAAAGTCCCAGTCCTTCTTATCCATTCGGGGTGGGTGGGTGGGAATTCAGAATTCCGAATTCAAGATTGACACAGGACGGTTGGGCGGCCAATCCTCATTCCTCATTCCTCATTCCTCATTCCTCATTCCTCATTCACCTCCCTCCC
>CBDTWX010000581.1:0-3390 GCA_965364305.1 uncultured Thermoanaerobaculia bacterium | reverse complement strand
CCCTGACTGTGGCCGGGGTTGGGATCATGAACGTCATGCTGGTGGCGGTGTCAGAACGTCGTCACGAGATCGGTGTCCTCAAGGCGCTGGGGGCGAGCACCTCGCAGATCATCGCGGTTTTCATCGCAGAGGCCGCGGTGCTCTCGACCCTCGGAGGACTTGTCGGTCTGGCGGTCGGAGGCGCGGCGGTCAACGCCTTCGTGGGAATCTACCCGACCTTTCCCGCCTCCACTCCGACCTGGGCGATCGTCTCCTCTTTGGCCGTGTCCGTCGTCGTTGGAGTCTTTTTCGGGGTGGTTCCCGCCCGCCGCGCGGCGCAACTCGACCCGGTGGAAGCGTTGGTGGGACGATGAAGATTGAAATAGGAATTAGGAATTCGGAATTCCCGCCCACCCCCCCGCTGATTTCGGCTGCAGGGGTGGACGGGTGCTATTTCCATTCCCGAATGAATGGAACCAGGAATTGATAAGGCATGAGGCATTGGAAATTCGCGGCCGCTCGCCCATTGTGATTTGGGTGGGTGGGGGCCATTCCGAATTCCGAATTCCGAATTCCGACTTGGGTGGGCGGGGGGTCGGGTGGATCTGCTAGAGCTTCTCCGTTTTGTCGGTGGCGCGTTGCGGGGCCAGCGTCTGCGCTCGTTTCTCTCGGCGCTAGGGGTTGCGATTGGAGTGACCGCGGTGATTCTCTTGACCTCCCTCGGAGAGGGAACCCGCGATTACATCGTGGGCCAGTTCACCCAGTTCGGTACCAGTATTGTCGCGGTCAACCCCGGAAAGGTCAAAACCCTCGGTATGCCGGGAGCACTTGGCGGCACCACTCACAAGCTCACGATCGACGATGCCGAGGCGCTGCGGAGGATTCCCAACGTCGAGGAAGTCGTGCCGGTGGCGTTTGGTCAAGCGAGGGTCGAGGGGGGAGGACGGGGCAGGAGCGTGTTTATCCAAGGGGTGGGTTGGGAGGCGGCCAAGGGCTTTCGCCTGAATGTCTCGCAGGGGTCGTTCTTGCCGCGCATGGACCCGAGCCGCCGCAGTTCATACGTTGTTCTTGGCGCCAAGCTGTCCCAGGAACTTTTCGACGATGTGTCACCTCTCGGGAAGAGAGTGCGTATCGGCGGCTACAGTTTCCTGGTGATCGGCGTGATGGAGGCCAAGGGGCAGATGCTCGGCTTCGACTTCGATGACACCGCCTATGTAGCGGTGGCCACTGCGATGGACATCTTCGATGTTGACGAGCTGGTCGAGATCGACATCGTGGCCAGCAACACGGACGTCATTCCCGAGGTGGTGGCGGGCATCCGAGCGCTGCTGATGGAACGCCATCGTGGTGAGGAGGACTTCACCATCACGACCCAGACCGAGATGTTGGAAACCTTCGGTAAGATCATCGGCATGATCACGGTGGCGGTCTCCGGGATCGCCGGGGTCTCGCTGTTGGTTGGTGCGATGGGCATTCTCACGATCATGTGGATCTCGGTCCACGAGCGAACCAACGAGATCGGGCTCCTGAGGGCCCTCGGGGTGTCGCGGGCAACCGTGCAGGGGCTTTTCTTACTCGAATCGGTGCTGTTGGCGGTAGCCGGCGGGGTCATGGGTCTGGGTGTCGGCATTGGTTTGATTGCGCTGGGTCGCGCAGCGGTGCCCGGCCTGCCGTTGAGCACGCCGCCGTTGGCGGTGGTCGCCGCGCTTACAATGTGTCTCGTCGTGGGAATGGTCAGCGGGGTGGCGCCGGCCCGGCGCGCGGCCGATCTCGATCCGGTGGATGCGCTGCGTACCGAGTAGCTCGATATCGAGTGAATTGGCGAGGTGCCCCGAGTGCAACCTCGGAGCGTTTTGGCTCGTAGTGTTGCTAAGGGTTGCCGGTGACCCAATGGTGGTGCGTCGATGTGCAACTCGGAGGGTCTTTCGCGCACAATGAGTGGTAGGAGGACGGGTTCACTCGTCAGCCACCGGAGGATTGGATGAAACGAGTTTTTTCCTGGCTGGTAGTCCTGGCAATCATCACGGTTGCAGCGTGCCGGCCGGACGACTCCGAAATGTGGTACGAAGGCGATCTGGATTCCGCCCTCGCCGAGGCCGAAGCTCGCGGCACCCAGGTCATGGTCGAGTTCTACGCCGAATGGTGCAACTGGTGTCGACGACTCGAGGCCGACACCTTTTCCGTGCCCGAGGTCAAGAGCGAACTTCGGGCAATGGTCTCGATAAGGATGGACGCCGAAAAGGAGGGTGCGGATCTGGCAAAGCGCTTCGAGGTCGACAGCTATCCGATGCTGATATTCCTCGACTCAGAGGGAAACGAGATGGATCGCATTCTCGGCTACCTCCCGCCCGACGATTTCTTGCGGCGTGTGCAGCGCATCCGAAAGGGTGACACCTTTCTCGCCTGTCTCCGTCAGCTCGAAGAGGATCCAGGGAATATCGAAGCCATCCAACGCTCAGTCAGCGGTCTTCTCGAGCGATCGGACCCGGAGGGGGCGATCGGTCGCATTGAGGCTTTTCAACGGGCGACCGACGGCGAGGAGCTCGATCTCTGTCGTCGGCTGATGTTCGCCGCGCGGGCCGAGCTCCACGCGCGTGTTTATCAGCGCGCGGCCAAGCTCTACCGGCGGGGATGGGACCGTGGATTCGAGGCCCCGGACACCGTCGGCACCGCGAGACTGCACGGTCTGGTGACTGATGGTCTCCCGACCCTCCCGGCAGATGAGCAGGCGGACCTCCTCCGTGAGGCACGATTCGAGGACGCAGGTGATCTCCTCCTGGTACCTAACCTCGAGTCGGCGTCGCCGGACGATCTCCTCGATGTGGCAGGTTTTGCGTATGGGAACGGCCACTTTGACCGCGCTGCCGAGCTCTATATTCGCTGGTACGAATCGGTGGGGGATTCCGCGTCACCCGGAAACATGAACGATATCGCCTGGAGGCTGTACCTCGCGGGTACGGAGCTGGAAAGAGCGATTGAGATCGCGCAGAAATCTTTTTCAATCAAGGCGGACCCGGAAATCGCCGATACGCTCGCGCGGCTCCTCTATGTCACCGGTTCGGTGGAGGAAGCGATTGCCCTCGAGCGCCGTGCAGCACAGGAGGCCCAGGGGTCCCGCAGTGAAAATTATCTCGGGGTAGCGAGTCGCATGGAGGCGGGCGAACTCCTCGACGACCGGCCGACCTTTGACAGCTATCCCGGGAGGCGACGCCGCGCGCTCTGAACCGGACGATTCACCACAGGTAATCCTTTGCGACCTCGCGCTTGTCACGGCCGGCGAGGATGTGCACCGTGCGCACCTTGCGCAGACTCGCCGGTGACAGGCTGCCGAGAGGGATGTGGATGATCCGTCGTCCGTGTGCCGTCGCGTAGTCCCGCATGCGCGTGGCTGGCGGGTGAGCGGCGACGTGC
>CBDTWX010000580.1:0-3393 GCA_965364305.1 uncultured Thermoanaerobaculia bacterium | reverse complement strand
GATGAGGGTTCCCGCTCCCCTGAAGTCGATTGCCGATCAGGTGATCCGGTCGGCTGCCTCGGTTACTGGCGCGCAGGGCGCGCCGTGACTCCCCACCGCCAGCGAGCAGTCGATGGCTGACCCCCGTCCACCCTACCTTTTCAGCCGTCGCCTGCGGGTCGCTGCCGGAGGGGAGTTCATGCCCTCACCGGCTAATTCCTGGCCCCGTGAAAGACCCGGAGGTGACCATGCCGCGCTCACCACGGCACGCTGGTCCTGGCGCTGTTCACCGCCGCTGCCGACTGACGCTGGTCACTGATGCTGCCGCTGACGCTGCGTCGGGGACGGGGACGGGGAAGCGGACGCGAATTTCCCCTGACCCTGGTCGTCAAACAAACTTCGCCCAGGTGGAAAACGGCTCCCGGTCCGAGACCAACTGGTTGACCGGGTGGTCCGGGTCGCGGTACCCGATGGCCATTCCGCAGAACAGCATCAGCTCGTCGTCCGCGTCGACGAACTCCGCGACACTCTTGGATCTCAGAGACCACGACTCCTGGGCGCAGGTGCCGAGTCCCGCCTCGATTGCCAGCAGCATGAAGGTCTGCAGGAACATCCCGAGATCGGACCACTGAGGCGAACCCATCCTCCGGTCGACAAAACAGAAGAGCCCTGCAGGTGCGCCAAAGAACCTGAGATTCTCGGCGAACCAGGCCAGTCGCCGGGGCTTGTCCTCGCGCGGGATCCCGAGCAGCGTATACATGTCCTCGCCGAGCTTGTACCGCGACGACCGGTACGGCTCCCACAGTTTCTTGGGATAGATCTCGTAGTCGAGGGGCTCGGGTTCGGTCCGCGTCGCCATGAAACGGCGAAAACGCTCCATCGTGGCGCCGTTGATCACGAAGATCCGCCACGGTTGAACATTGCCCCCGGAGGGCGCACGGGACGCCTTCACCAACAGCTCGCGGATGGTGTCGTCGTCGACCGGGGTATCGAGGAAGGCCCGAGTGGAACGGCGTGTCGCTACCGCCTCGCTGACGTCCATGGAATCATCTCCTCGTTCGCCCGAGACGGCACCGGGTCCGACTCGATGGCGCGCTTCGACGCCTCGGTCACTGACGGTGGTGTCGCGGGCTCCGGCAGCCTCTGCACGTCGGCCGCTCGAATCATCTGATGCATATTCCACCGTCGACCGGGATCACGGTGCCGTTGAGATAGGCGCCGGCGCGCGACGCCAGGAAGATCGCGACTCCCGCCATGTCCCCCGGCTCTCCGATCCGCTTGAGCGGGCAGCTCTCTTCGATCCGAGACCGGTACTGCTCCAGGAGCCACTCGGTCATCTTGCTCTCGAAAGGACCGGGCGCGATGGCGTTGACGGTGATCATGCGGTCACCGATCCGGACGGCCAGCACTCGAGTCATGTGGTGGACCGCCGCCTTGGAGGCGGAGTAGGCGTAGTTCTCAACCTCCGGCACCCTGATGCCGTCGATGGATCCGATGTTGATCACCCGGGCCGGATCCTCGGCCGTGGCTGCCTTCTCCAACAGCGGCAGGCACTCCTTGGTGAGGTAGAAGATCGATCTCACATTGAGGTCGAAGACCTTGTCGAACCCGCTCTCGGGGTACTCCTCGAGCGGGGCGCCCCAGTTGGCGCCGGCGTTGTTGACCAGGATGTGGAGCCTCTCCTCTCGGAGAGAAATCTCTTTGGTCAACTGCCGACACCCGTCGACCGTGGAGAGGTCCATCGGGATCGAGATGCACTCGCCGATCGCCGAAAGCTCCTCGGCCACCGCGTTGCACACGTCACCTTTGCGAGATGTTATGTAGACCTTCGCGTCGGCCTCGACATAGCCGCGGGCGACCATGAGACCGATCCCCCTCGACCCTCCGGTCACCAACGCCACCTTGCCCCTGATGTCGAACAGACTGTCTACGCCGATCGGTTCACTGTGTGTTCTTTCGGTCATCATGAATCTCTCCTCGGTAAGCGATCACCATGTTGTTTCAGGTCTCAGGTCTACAAAAACGTAAATTCCGAATCCACGTTGTCAAGGCCGAGACCTGTGACTTGCGACCTGTGACCGGGCGGGTGGGCGGATCCAGCATCCAGCATCGGGCGGCTGAGCCGGGCGCCCTACACCTGCCAGCTTCCATTCTCCTCGATGTCCCGCAGGATGCGTCGGGCGAGCGAGATCTTGTGCACCTCGTCGGCGCCGTCGTAGATCCGGGCCGCGCGCTCGTGCCGCCAAAACCACGCCAACACCGTGTCGTCAGTCATTCCCAGCCCGCCGTGCACCTGGATCGCCCGATCCAGCACGTTGAGCATGACCTTGGCCACCAGGAACTTGATCATCGAGATCTCCTGACGGGCTTCGCGCCAGCCGTAGTTCACGATCTTCCACGCGGTGTTCAGGGTCAACAATCGGGCGGAGCGAATCTCGGCCGCACACTCGGAGATCCACATCCGGATGATGTCCTTGTCGGCAAGCTTGGTGTTGGGTCCGATGGTTCGCTCCATCGCCCGCTCACACATCAGATGAAAGGCGCGGTTGCTGACCCCCAACCAGCGCATGCAGTGGTGAATCCGCCCTGGCCCGAGCCGCTCCTGGGCCATCGCAAATCCGTAGCCCTCGGGTCCGAGCAGGTTCGATTGCGGCACCCGGCAGGAGTGGTACAGCACCTCGGCATGGCTGAAGTACCCGTCACCCATGTGGCCCATCACGTTGATGTTGCGCACGAGATCGAACCCAGGGGTGTCGGTCGGCACGATGATCATGCTGGCCCGCATGTGGGGCGGCGCCTCCGGATTGGTGACGGCCATGACGATCGCGAACTCGGCGCCATCGGCGGCGGTCGTGTACCACTTCTGCCCGTTGATGACGTAATCGTCTCCGTCCTTGATCGCCGTCGTTTCGAGCATCACCGGGTTCGAACCCGGCATCTCCGGTTCGGTCATCGAGAAACAGCTTCGGATCTCGCCCTGTACCAGAGGTCGAAGGTATCTCTCCTTCTGCTGCGGAGTTCCGTGCTCAAGGAGAATCTCGACGTTGCCGGCATCCGGAGCCTGGCAGCCGAAGACGTAGTGAGCGAGAAACGACCCGCCGAGCGCCTCCGAAACCAGGCCGTGATCCATCAGATCGAGTCCCATCCCGCCGTACTCCTTGGGGTGGCTGGGCGCCCACAGACCCATCTGTCGGACCTTTTCCCGTTTGGTCGTGAGCAAAGCTTCGAGCTCCGCACCGGACATCTGGTGCGCCGCCTGCTCGAGCGGGTAGATCTCCTTCTTCAGAAAATCGTCGATCATGGCGAGCGTGGTCTGCATTTGCTCCGAGATCTCGAAATCCATCGCTGCTCCTTCATTTGTTTCGCGATGACAGTCTACCTTCGTCACCGGCGGGATCAATCCCGGCCGCCGAA
>CBDTWX010000579.1:0-3411 GCA_965364305.1 uncultured Thermoanaerobaculia bacterium | reverse complement strand
ATCGCCTCGGCAAGATCGGCCGCGGCGGTTACAGGAATGCCCAGAGAATTCGTGGCAGCCTCTGCGGATTGCAACTCGGCATCCGCAAAGCAGAACGCAGGGTTCTGTATGGCCTCGTTATAGTCCTGCGACTTTGGCCACGAATTGCTCATGGTGTGAACCCGATTCCGTTGGAAGCCCTGATGGGTCGAGCGCGTCGGTCAGGCCGACGCCTCCGCGCCGCCGGCGTGCCGGTGCGCGGGTGCGCCACCCGAGCCGCTCTCGGAGGAGGAACCACCCCGGAGGAGACAATCGCGAGCTACGGTCTCGCGGTTGGCGGCGGACAGCGACTGGCCGACGGCCTGCGCGATGCTTCGCCGCCGGTCATCGCGCGGATCAAGGACGACGAGGTCGTGCTCGATCTGCGAACGGTACCCGCCGACCAGGATCGCGATCTGGAGAGAGCCCTCGGCCGGGCCTACAAAGGACTCCAGGCAAACCACGAAGGCGGCGCGTAAAGCCAGAGGATCACCGCCACTGCAAGAAAAGTCCCAAAGGGCAGTGCCGTCTTGCCCGACCCGCGCCCGGTGATGATCAAGGCCACTCCCACCAGCGCGCCCAGAATCGCGGCCACTACCAGCACCCCGACGCATCCCCGCAGGCCCACCACCGAACCGATTGCCGCCAGATACTTGACGTCTCCCCAACCCATGCCCTCCACCCCACGCCACAGCTTGTAGATGACAATCACCGCAGTCGGAAGGGCTGCACCGACAAGCGCACCGATCACAGAATCGAGCCACCACGTGTAGCCGCCGAACAAGGAGCAGAGAAGGCCGAAAAGAACCGAGGGATAGGTGATCGAGTTGGGCAGGATCTGAAAGTCGAGGTCGATCAAACCGAGCGCGAGTGAGACCCAGGCAAAGACCAGCACCTCAATCCCGGTGAGCGTGATGCCCCATCGAAGGAAGCTCAGCACCGCCAGACCTCCCGCCGCCGCCTCGACCAACGGGTATCTCACCGAAATCGATGCCTTGCAGCTCCGGCATCGGCCCAACAGAGCCAGCCACGACAGGAGTGGAATGTTGTCAAACCACCGGATGGCGGTTCCACAGGCGGGACAGGTCGAAGGCGGTTGCATGACCACCGAAATCTCTCTCGGCACACGGTAGATCACTACGTTGAGAAAGCTCCCCACCGCCGCGCCGCAGGCGAAGAGAAGGACGACTACGACGGGACCCGGCAACACATCCATCGGTAGAGATCCTCCTGCTGCCGCACCATGAGGTCGCGATCGAAATCCTCGAGACCGCGAGCTGCCGCGTCGGAGAAACGGGCTTGAGTTTCGGCATCATCCAATATGGCACAGACCGACTCGGCAAGTGCCGCCACGTCCCCGGCCGGGGCCAGGAAACCGTTGACACCGGAGCTCACAACCTCGACGGTTCCGTCAACTGCAGTCGCCACGACCGGCACCCCCGCCGCCAGCGACTCAACGACCGAGCACGGCAGTCCCTCGTGGCGTGAGGTCAGGACCGATACCGTCGTCGCTGCCAACAACCCCGGCACATCGTCCCACCAGCCGCAGAACACCATGTGGTCAGAAACCCCGAGCGCCCCGGCGAGCTCCTCGGCGGCCTCCCGCAGCGGTCCGTCACCGACCATCACGAAATAGGCATCTTCGCATCTGGCATGGACCGCCGCAGCGACTCGCACGAAATCGAGCGGCGCCTTCTGCGGTTTGAAGTTGCCGATCTGGGTCACGAGCGGCACATCTTTCGGGACACCGAGCCTCCGGCGGACGGCGTTGCCACCGACGGCGACACGGAACCTGTCAAGGTCGATTCCAGCCCGGATCACCGTCACATCTTCGGCCGCGAACAATCCCATCTCTACGCCGCGCGAGCGGTCACTCTCCGAAACCGTCACGAAGTGATCTGTGTATCGCGCCATCACCCGCTCCGCAGTCTTGAAGACGATGCGCAGTGGCGCTTTCTGGAGCGGTGTGAAACCGAAACCGTGAACCGTGTGGACAACCGTCGGCACCCGTTCCCGATGCGCAGCTAACCGACCCAGGATGCCCGCTTTGGAGGAGTGGGTGTGGACCACGTCGGGCCGAAAGGAGCGCAGGGCGGCGCGCAGCGACGAATAGGCACGGAAGTCCGAAACCGGCGCCACCGGTCGCACCAGGGCCTCTACCGGAAAAAGTCCGAGATTGTCGATCCGCCCGGCCTCGTCGTCGAGGAGGTCTCCGGGTCCCCAGGCCAGAGCGACCGCGAACCGGCTCCGGTCGAGCTCGGAGGCGGTGTGGAGCACGACCCGTTGCGCTCCACCGAGCTCGAGACGGGTTATCACGAGGAGAACCCGCACTCGTTCGCCGTCGCCACCCATCCCGGAGCCCTATTTCTCCGACCGGAGAGATCGCTCGAGATGACGCGCTGCGCGCATTCCGTCGAGAATGGCGTCCTCCATGGCCGAGTATTTCCACTCCGCCCACCGACCGGCCAGCATCACGTCACGTTCGCGGAGAAAAGCCCGCAGAGTCGCGACTGCACTCCGGCGGGAGTGGTCGAAGACCACGTACGCGGGGTCGACCACCGTTACCCGGCGCACGCGCACTGCCTTCGGATCGAGAAGGCTCGCGTCGACCAATGCCAGTTCAGCGTCGTCAGCGAGCCGGTCGACGTCACCGATGCAGGGGTCCATGCTGACCTCCACCGAGACCGTGTAGTGACCCTCAGGCGCCAGCTCGCCGTGGTTTGAGGGAAAGCCCACCCGATAAAAAGGAAGCACGGGGTCCGGAAAATAGAGCCAATGCTCCAGGCGCGGGGCTTCTCCTTTCACTCCCAGGGCAACATTGAGAACCCGCACCCAACGTAGCGCGCGCCGCGCATCAGCCGCCTCCTCGGGCAGCTCGTCAACGATGAGATCCATCAGCGCAGGCAGCGAGATCGTCGACAGCAGAAGCCGCCATTCCACCCGCTCCCCTTCCGCCAGCTCCACCCACCTCTCCCCGAGGTGAACGCGCACCACCTCCGTCTCGAGCCGCAAAGACCTGACCCGCTCGGCCACCGCGTCGGGCAGCAGCCGAATGCCTCCCCGGCGCGGGTAGCGAAAGGTCGCATTGTATCCGGTGTCGGTTTCGTGCAGCCCGAGGGCGCCGTCCACCACCTCCTCGAGCTCGGGTTTTGGGACATAACGGCCGACCCAATCGAGGCTCAACTCTTCGGGTTCGGCGCGATAGAGCTTCGAATTGTAAGGGAAGAAGAAGTGCTGGGCGAGGCCTTCTCCAAACCGCTCGATCACCCACTCGCGAAAGTCCCGCGCCTGGTTGGCCTCGGTGCGGGCCCAGGCGCGGATGAAACCCACGAGGCAGTCCCGGCGCACCTCGGGAGCGAGACCGTGGGTATTGATCTGAACCGGGTACGGCGT
>CBDTWX010000578.1:0-3464 GCA_965364305.1 uncultured Thermoanaerobaculia bacterium | reverse complement strand
GAGCCGTGAACCATCGACTGTCTCTGCGCAAGCCGAATCTCGGGAGGCAGAAAAATCCTCAGAAAGTCCAAGTCGGCAACCGGTCGTGGCTCGAGCGCATCCGTTTGTTCGGCCATTGATCGATAGTCGCAGAATCGCCACCCTCAGTCAACGCGCCCGTTGTGACCTCGCTCGCAGAAATGACGGGCTTGTGGGGCACACCCAATGCCAGCGATTCGGCGACCTCGTGACGCCAACGCGCACCACACCGACCTCATGTTCTTTCCATGAGTCACCGCCGCCGGCGGCGTGGCGGTGCTCGGAATGACACACGAGCGAAACTGCTACTCTTTCTGACGAAGAACGTTGAGCGCCGAGCCGGCTTTGAACCACTCGACCTGCTCCTCGTTGAGCGAGTGGTCGAGGAGGATTCGATCTTCCGATCCGTCGGCGTGGTGGATCACCGCCGTGATCTGTCGGTTCGGGGCGATCTCGGCCAGGCCGATCAACGAAATCCTGTCGTCGACCCGGATCTTGTCGAAGTCGGCGGGATCGACGAACCGCAAACTCAACATGCCCTGCTTCTTGAGGTTGGTCTCGGCGATCCGGGCGAAGGAGCGGGCGATGATCGCCGTCCCGGCCATGTACCGCGGTTCCATCGCAGCGTGCTCCCGCGACGATCCCTCGCCGTAGTTCTCGTCGGCGACGGCGACCCACCGGATGCCTCGCTCCTTGTAGCTGCGGGCCAGCTTGGGCAGTGACGTGACCTCACCGCTCTCGATATCGACTCCGTATCCGGGATCGTCGGCGAACGAGTTGACGGCCCCGAGGAAGAGATTGTCCGAGATGTTGTCGAGATGTCCACGGAATCGGAGCCACGGTCCGGCCTGCGAGATGTGGTCGGTCGTGCACTTGCCGCGCGCCTTCAGCAGGACCGGCATCCGCTCGTAATCCTTGCCGTCCCATGCGGGGAACGGCTCGAGGAGCTGGAGCCGCTCGGAGTCTTCCCGAACCTTGACCTCGACCGATGAGCGGTCGTCGGGTGGCGCCAGATATCCCTCTGCCTTGAAAATGAAGCCGTCTGCGGGCACCTCGGGTGCCGGCGCCGGCGGAGCCGGTATGGGCTGCCGTCGTCAGCCACCAGTTCGTCGGTCAACGGGTTCGCCGTCAGCTTGCCGGTCAGGGCGTACGCGACCACGATCTCAGGGCTCGAGAGAAAGGAGTTGGTCTGCGGGTTGCCGTCATTTCGCTTGGCGAAGTTGCGGTTGAAAGAGCTGATGATGGAGTTGGTGTCGCCCTCGGAGATATCCTCGCGGTGCCATTGGCCGATACAGGGTCCGCACGCATTGGCCAGAACGGTCGCTCCCAAACGATCGAGAGTCGCCATCTGGCCGTCGCGCTCGATGGTCGCCTCGATCTGCTCCGAGCCGGGCGTCACCCACAGGGTCGTTTTTGCCGTTGCGCCGTGCGCCAGTGCTTGGGCGGCAACATCGGCCGCGCGGGTGAGGTCCTCGTACGATGAGTTGGTGCACGAACCGATCAGTGCTGCGGTCAATTTGTCCGGGTAGCCATGCTCTTTCACGTCGCTCGCCATCTGCGAGATCGGCCGCGCGAGGTCTGGGGTGAACGGGCCGACGATGTGGGGTTGCAGGGTGTCGAGATCGATCTCGATCACGAGATCGAAGAAGCTCTCAGGGTCAGCGGCGACCTCCGCGTCGGCGGTCAGCAGGTCCTTGTTGGCCTCGGCGAGGGTCGCGATGCGTGCCCGCTGGGTTGCGTCGAGATAGGTCTTGGCTCGCTCGTCATAGGGAAAGATCGAGGTCGTGGCGCCGAGCTCGGCGCCCATGTTGGTGATGGTCCCCTTGCCGGTGGTCGAGATCGAAGCCGTGCCTGGTCCGAAGTACTCGATGATGCGGTTGGTGCCGCCCTTGACGGTGAGGATGCCGAGCAGCTTGAGGATGACATCCTTCGGAGAGGCCCATCCGTGAAGACTCCCGGTGAGCTTGACGCCGACGATATGCGGCTGCAGCACCTCCCAGTTGAATCCGGCCATGACGTCCACCGAGTCGGCGCCGCCGACACCGACGGCGATCATTCCGAGACCGCCGGCGTTTGGCGTATGGGAGTCGGTGCCGATCATCATGCCGCCGGGAAAGGCGTAGTTCTCGAGCACGACCTGGTGGATGATCCCGGAACCGGGCTTCCAGAAACCGATGCCGTAGCGGGCCGAGGCCGATTGAAGGAAATCGTAAACCTCGCGGTTACGATCGATCGCGGCCTCGACGTCTGCGTCCGCACCCGAGCGGGCGAGAATCAAGTGGTCGCAGTGGACGGTCGACGGCACTGCGGTGGTGTCCTTGCCCGAGAGCATGAACTGGAGGAGGGCCATCTGCGCCGTGGCGTCCTGCATGGCGACGCGGTCGGGACGCAGTTGCAGATACGCCTTGCCGCGTTCGAGCTCCTCCTCGGGATCGGCGAGGTGGCCGAAGAGCACCTTCTCGGTCAGGGTGAGTGGTCGGCCGAGACGATTCCGGATCACGGCCAGACGTTGGCGTGTCGTTTCGTAGACGGACTGCACGAACTCGGGGGTGGTCTCGATAGAAGGCATGGAAGCTCTCCTTGGCGTGGGTTGTGGTCCGCGGCCAGGGCTGCAGTGCGAGCCGCGGCGCGGTAGGTATTCTACACCCACCCGCGCACCCACCCGCCCGCACCGTCGAATTAGGAATGAGGAATTCCCGCCCTCCCGCAAAAATTTCGGATTTCGGATTTCGGATTTCGGATTTGCCGCCCACCCACCTCCACGCAGATCTTTAATTCGGAATGCCCGCCCAACCACCCCAGAGATTTCGAATTTCGAATTTCGAATTTTCCGCCCACCCACCTCCACGCAGATCTTCAGTTCGGAATGCCCGCCCACCCCTACCCATAGATTTCTCCAGGGACGCGACGCGTCCCTGTTCGAAATGACACCTCTTTCGTCTCACCGTTCGCTGAATCGGTCGAGCGCTATCAAGGTGTCATCCCGACCGAGGGAGCTGTGCGACCGAGCGGAGGGATCTATGAATCGGGGTGGGTGGGGGGGAATTCAAGATTCAAAATTCAAAATTTAGAATTGCTCTGGCTCCCTGTACGGTCATCATCAGAAAAAAGTATGCTTCCGTACGATGACTGAGCGAACGGATGGCAGCCGAGCCCGCCCGAAATTCCTATGTGACGCCATGCTCGGCTCGCTGGCTCGTTGGCTGCGGTTCTTCGGCTTCGACACCCTGTATCCGCCTCCGGGGCCCGAGGACAGCGTGCTTGCCGAGCGGGCGAGAGACGAAGACCGCTGGTTGTTGACCCGTGACCGCGAGCTGGCCTCGGTGGGCCCGCGGAGTCTCCTGGTGCGCGCCTCCGCCCTCGAGGATCAGCTCGTCGAGGTCTTCGACCGGCTCGGGCTGCGGCCCAGCCCGAGCCTCGAGAACGCACGCTGCGGCGAGTGCAAC
>CBDTWX010000577.1:0-3469 GCA_965364305.1 uncultured Thermoanaerobaculia bacterium | reverse complement strand
TGCCTTTTCCCGTATTGTCGTGCACCTCATTATTGTCGACCAGCACGGTGGATTGCGCTGTCAGATAAATCCCGTTTCCCGTGTTGTTAATCGCAACATTCCTGCTGACCTCCGTACTTGGGCCGGACACGTAGATCCCACCGCCGCTGTTGTCCGCCCGGTTCTCCCTCACCGTCACATCCTCGAGCGTGACACTCCCATCGAGGATCCCGATCCCGCCACCCTCGGAGCTCGCGCCGCGCCGGATGGTGAGCTCGATCATCGTGACGTGCGCGCCATTGGTCACCACGAACACTGGACCCGCAACGACATCGGGTAACGCAGTCGCCTGGATGATGGTGTCGTGTTCGCCGAGGCCTTCGATCGTCAGATCCTTGGTGAGCGATATGTTGGCCTCGGTGTGGGGGGGAACGGACAGGATCTGAATGGTATCGCCGGGGCCGGCGGCGTCGGCGGCCCCCTGAATCGTCGTTTGATCACAGCCGGAGGGGCACACGGTCAGGGTGGCGGCCTCAGTGGGCGCTGCAGAAAGTAACGCCGCGATCAAAAGCGCACCACCGAAAAAGGAAACGCGTGTATGGATCGTGGCCATGCCGGGTTCCTTTCACTGTCGGACGCACAACCGAGATTTTGAAAACGACACAGAAATGCTTTCTGACATCTTACCGCTCTGTGGATCTCGTCTCAAGCCGTGGCATCCGACAGGGCCCCCACGTTCAACTTTTGATCAGGGTGATCTACCCGCTCAATGATCCGGTGCTCGTCGCGCATTCCACGACCACCATCCCGGTCACCAGACCATCCTCGCCAGGCGCATCCACCATCAGCTCGCGAACCGTCTCCCCGGCCGCGCGGGAGAGACCGCCGAGCAGGTTCCGGTGGCACAGATTGACCTCCTTTGTCGGATGACTGGATGAACGGCCACTCAGGAGTCCAGTACAAGCAAAGGAGCAACACCATGATTGCATCAGAAACTCGTTGGACACGAGCATCGCTGATCATCGGAGTTGTCGCCTTGGCTCTGTGGTCAGCGGAGACGTCAACGGCAGAGCAATGGGAGCACCTCGCAAACCTCCCCGCTGGGCGGGCCAGTGACCACATCTCCAGTCTGGATCACGATCCCGTGACCAACCAGCTCATGCTGGTGACCCAGGGAAATCGGATCGGGGCCTTCCAGACTTCCCTGCTACCAGAGCTCGCGTCTCTTCACGTCGGAGTCGGTCTGAGGCGGCCGGCGGTAGGTGCCCGTGGCTTTGACCATGAGGGTGTGAGCCGAACAGGCAGATGGTTTTTCTTCGAGATAGTAGACCGGACAGCGGCCGATCTCGACCACCTCCATCCCGAGCTCGCGGGCTCGGGCGACCGCGTCCCGGTGGCCGGTGCCGAAGCTGAACCACACACGCTTGCATCCGGCCGAGTGGGCGACCTCGACCGCCCGCGCGGCCGATCGCGGTCTGACCCAGATGACGGCGAGATCGTCCCGGTCCTCCGGAAGCTCGTCTACCGAGGTATAGACCTTGCCGCCTTTGGTCGGCCCCCTCGACTCGGTCAGCCCGCCGAGGTCGAGGCAGTGAAACCGCTTCCCGAACCGGGTGTAGGCGTTGTAAGAGTAACCCGGGAATCGGTCCTCGGAAGAGTCTCCGATGAGAACGAAACCCTTTGCGCCACGGATCGCTTTTTCGAGAGGATGCATGATGCCGATCATAGCAGCCCCAGAATCCGGCAGGCGGTCACGGCGGATCTTCTGCGGCGCATGTCAAGGCGTTCAGTTGAGACGGCCGCGCATCCCCAGGGTACACATCCAGGAGATTGCACTTAGAGGCGCGGAAGCGGCAACCTTCGGGCAATCTGTGCTGATACGCTACAATCTCCCCATGGACCCCAAGGACAGCGTCTCTCCCGACCGCGGAGCGGACACGATCGCAGACGGTTTACGGAGGGAAGAGATCGAGGCCGCCGAGTTGTCTGCGAAGCAGGGCCCGCCGACGATCTTGGCTGAGGTGGCCGATGGTGGGGACCCACAGACTTTCGACGGGACCTTTCGGATAGGCCGGGGCAAGGACTGCGAGCTTCGGGTGGCGACAGACGGCGTCAGCCGCGAGCACTGCGAGGTGTACTGGGAAGGCGACCAGTGGCGGGTACGAGACCTGGGGAGCACCAACGGCACCTGGCTCGAGGGCATTCGGGTCGAGACTGCACCTCTCCGGGGTCGAAATGCGCTCCGACTCGGACGAAGCGGCCCGGTGGTGTGGCTCAAGATCCGCGATGCCGCCGCTCGATCGGATGAACAACCCGACCTCGACCCCTACCTCGAACGCTATGTGCAGGGCGGCTGGACTGACGAGGCCAGCACCCACACGATGATGGTGCGAAAGGCGTTCGATGTGACGCGGCGGCGGCAGCGGCTGCGTCATCTCATGACGCTGACTGCGGTGGCGGTGGTGGCCGCGATCGCATTAACGGCTGTGTGGCGGTGGCGGGCGGCACAGGTGGAGGCGGCGCGCAACACGGCGTCCGATATTTTCTACTCGATGAAGGATCTCGAGCTGCGCCTCGCCCGCCTCGAGAATCGGCTCGGCGCCGGAGCGCTCGAGTCGCAGCAGCTGGAATCCGGGCGCGAACGGATGGTCGCCCTCTCCTCGAGCTATGACCGGTACCTCCAGGAGCTGGACCTGATCGGAGAAAACACTCCGGAGAAGGTAATCTTGATCCTTCGTGTCGCCAGGGTCTTCGGCGAGTGCGAGATCGAAATGCCGCCGTCGCTGGTCGACGAGGTCAACCGGTACATCGACCGCTGGCGAGACGGCACGCGACTCGAGAAGGCCGTGGAGCGGGCACGGAAAGGCGGATATGCGGAGAGAGTCGCGGCCGCCTTCGACCGCGTTCACCTGCCGCCGCAGTACTACTATGTCGCCCTCCAGGAGAGCGATTTTCGGGTCGACGTGTGCGGTCCGAAGACCCGATACGGTATCGCCAAAGGCGCCTGGCAGTTCATTCCCGGCACCGGCCGCGCCTACGGTCTCCGCATCGGCCCGCTGTATCTCGAGCCTCGGCCCGACCCCGAGGACGAACGCCACGATTTCGACCGTGCAAGCGATGCCGCCGCCCGTTACATTCGAGACATCTACCTGCGTGAGGCGCAGGGCTCCGGTCTGCTGGTACTGGCCATCTACAACTACGGCGGCACCAACGTGCGGCGACTGATCCGCTCGCTGCCGGAAAGCCCTCGCGAAAGGAACTTCTGGCAGGTCCTACTCGAGCATCGCGACCGGTTCCCAAAAGAGACCTATGACTATGTCCTCAAGATATTCTCGGCCGCGGTGATCGGTGAAAACCCTCAGCTCTTCGGTTTTGATTTTGCGCCCCCTCTGACCGAGGCCAGAGCCCCTTCCTCCTAACCCGTACTTCTCACCCGGCGTCGACTACGGACGGCGAATCACGGCGTCCCGTCGTGCTTGTCGCACATCGT
>CBDTWX010000576.1:0-3492 GCA_965364305.1 uncultured Thermoanaerobaculia bacterium | reverse complement strand
ACACCATCATGCAGACCTGCTTCTTCGCCATCTCGGGCATCCTGCCGCGCGACGAAGCGATCGAGAAGATCAAGAACGCGATCAAAAAGACCTACGGCGCCAAGGGTGACGAGATCGTACAGCTCAATTTCAATGCGGTCGACGGCACGCTGGCCAATCTCCACGAGGTCACGGTGCCCGATGCGGTCACCGCCACCGCCACCCGGCCGCCAACGGTGCCCGCCGAAGCCCCGGATCTGGTGCAACAGGTGACCGCCCTGATGCTCGAGGGCAAGGGTGATCTCTTGCCCGTGAGCGCATTCCCGCCCGATGGAACATGGCCCACCGCGACCACCCAGTGGGAGAAACGAAACATCGCCATCGACATCCCGGTGTGGGACGAGGAGCTCTGCATCCAGTGCAACAAATGCGCGCTGGTCTGCCCGCACGCCGCGATCCGCGCCAAGGTCTACGAGCCGAGCGCGCTCGACGGCGCACCCGAGACCTTCAAAGCGGTCGACTACAAGGCGAAGGATTTTGCGGGTTCGAAATACACTATCCAGGTCGCGCCGGAGGATTGCACCGGGTGCCAGATCTGCGTTCGGGTCTGCCCGGCGAAAGACAAATCGAATCCCAAGCACAAGGCGCTCGACATGGCGCCACAGATGCCGTTGAGGGCCCAGGAGCGCGAGAATTACGCCTTCTTCCTCGATCTGCCGCCGGTCGACCGCACCAAGATAAAGATCGACGTCAAGGGCTCTCAGTTCTTCGAGCCGCTCTTCGAGTACTCCGGCGCCTGCGAGGGTTGCGGCGAGACGCCCTACGTCAAGCTCCTCACTCAGCTCTTCGGCGACCGGCTGCTGGTCGGCAACGCCACCGGTTGCTCGTCGATCTACGGTGGCAATCTGCCGACGACCCCCTACGCACAGGATGAAAACGGGCGCGGGCCGGCCTGGAACAACTCGCTCTTCGAGGACGCCGCCGAGTTCTCGCTCGGTTTCCGGCTTGCCATCGATCAGACCACCAACGCCGCACGGCGTCTTCTCAAGGAGGTCGCGCCCACGGTGGGTGACGAGCTGGTGGACGAAATCCTGCTTGCCGATCAGCTCAGCGAAGAGGGAATCGCCGCTCAACGCGCTCGAGTGACAGCCCTGAAGAAGAAGCTCGAGGGCGTCGACAACCCCGACGCGCTGACCCTGGCCCACATCGCCGATTACCTGGTCAGGAAGAGCGTGTGGGCGGTCGGCGGCGACGGTTGGGCCTACGACATCGGATACGGCGGGCTCGATCACACCCTGGGCATCGGTCGCGATGTCAATTTGCTGGTGCTCGACACCGGCGTCTATTCCAACACCGGAGGCCAGGCCTCGAAGGCGACGCCGCTCGGCGCCACCGCCAAGTTCGCAATGGGCGGCAAGGAGATCCCGGCCAAGGACCTCGGGATGATGGCCATGGCCTATGGCCACGTCTATGTCGCATCGGTGGCCTTCGGCGCCAAGGACAGTCAGACCGTCCGCGCCTTCCTGGAGGCCGAATCTTACGACGGCCCGTCGATCATCATCGCCTACTCCCACTGCATCGCCCACGGATACAATCTGGCCGATGGTCTCGATCATCAGAAGATGGCGGTGGAAAGCGGCGCATGGCCCCTCTACCGGTTCGATCCTCGCCGCACGGCGATGGGCGAAAACCCGCTCAAGCTCGATGCGCGGGCGCCGAAGATCTCGTTCTCCGAGTACGCGCTGACCGAGACGCGCTTCCGGATGCTCATGAAGACCAACCCCGAGCGGTCAAAGAGACTGCTTGAAGAGGCCCAGCGCGTCGTTCAGGCCAAGTACGACATGTACCAGCAGCTGGCGAATCTTCACTACGGTTCCGACGCCGACCAAGAAACCAACTGAGGAGGGCGACATGGATATCACAACCACCTATCTCGGACTCGAGCTCGCAAATCCTATCGTCTCCGGATCCTGTCCCCTCGGTGCAAATCTGGACACCATTCGTCACCTCGAAGACGCTGGGGCGGCCGCGGTGGTCCTCCCCTCCCTCTTCGAGGAGGAGATCATGGGCGCCGTGCAGGCAGCCATGGAGATGGAGTCGGCCGGCGCCGGATTCGCCGAGGCCTCCTCCTACATGCCGAACCCCGATGGCTACCACGTGGGGCCAGACCGGTATCTCGAGCACCTGCAGGAAGCTAAGGAGGCCGTCTCGATCCCGATCATCGCCTCGCTCAACGGCACGACAGCAGGCGGATGGACCACGTACGCCGAAAAGATGGAGCAGGCCGGCGCCGACGCCATCGAGCTCAACACCTATTACATCGCCACCGATGCCGCCGAGACCGGCGCCGAGGTGGAGCAACGAACGGTGGACACCCTGGCCGCAGTCAAGGCAGCGGTGTCGATCCCGGTCTCCGTCAAGCTGTCGCCGTTCTTCTCGTCGCTCGCCAACCTCGCCCGGCAGCTCGAAGAGAAGGGCGCCAAAGGGCTGGTTATGTTCAACCGCTTCTACCAGCCCGATGTCGATATCGAAGAGCTGGATGTGGTGCCCAATTTGCGGCTCTCAACCGCCGACGAGCTCAGGATGCGACTCCGGTGGTTGGCGATTATCTCGAGTCAGGCCGATCTGTCGCTCGCGGCGACCGGCGGCGCCCACAACGCGGCCGACGTGATCAAAGCCGTGATGGCCGGCGCTCATACGGTGCAGATGGTGTCGGCGCTCCTGATCCACGGGCCCGAGCACATCACCCGCACCCTCGAGGCGATGAAGTTCTGGCTCGAGGAGCACGAGTATGAATCGCTGCGCCAGATGCAGGGCTCGATGAACATGTCCAAGGTGCCCAACCCAAACAAGCTGACCCGCGCCAACTACATGAAGATGCTCGACAGCTGGCAGCAGTAACGTTGCAACGGCAAATATAGGCTCATCCGGAATTCCATGAGGTGAATAGAGACTGGAGGTTTCCAGCAGCGGCAGCGGCAGAAATCAGTGGCAGGGACAGCATCAGGGTCAGCGGCAGCAATCAGAGGCAATGGCAGTCTTCCGCGACAGCCTCAGCATCGGCCGCTCGAAGGATGCGAATCAGCTCTTTCGATTGATGAGCCTCCAGGTCATGGCACGGACCTCGTCAAAGGTTGAGAGGGCTCTCTCGGCCTTGGTGCGATTGATTCCGCCAGCCCGTACAAGCAGCCTCATGTGACTGTCGACTTCCTTTGCCGAAGCGTAGGCGATTCTCCAGAAGTGCAATCGGTCCCTTCCCGACCGTCCTTGGCCCTCTGCCAGGTTTGCCGGGACCGAGCTTGCTGAGCGGATGACCTGATCGGCAATCGACTTCAGCGGAGCTGGCACCCTCATGACGAGCGTGATGGCGTCGCCTGCGGCTTGAAGGACTTTCTCATGGGCAATGAGGTTGGCGTTGTTGAGGGCGTTGGACATGGTCACCTCCGGGTCGTTCATGCCCTCTGTCAAGCCGGTGGACATTCGATGTCAAGGGTGCGCAGCACTTGTCTTGCC
>CBDTWX010000575.1:0-3536 GCA_965364305.1 uncultured Thermoanaerobaculia bacterium | reverse complement strand
CCGCCTCAATCTTCGCGTCACACGCCGAGTCATCGATCCCGGACGGATCCAGCTGCTGCTCCACATACGCCTCGAACCGCTCATCGGTCGTCGTGCCCAGGGCGTTGAAAGCAGTCAGGTCGCCGGGTCTCGGACCAAAGCCCATCCGGTTGAACGCGATCACCGCCGCTTTCGGCGGCGCCTCCACCGCTTTGGTTCCGGACGAGGATGCAATCAACCCAAGTTCGCGCATCGCCGTCGCCCGGCCGATGGTCGAGACGGGTCCGCCACGGGCCCTCTGCTGCTTCGCCACGACGCTCAACGGCCGGCGGGCCCTTTCGATCAGATCCCGGCGACTGATATCCGCTCCGACCTCCGTCCGATTCATCGCGATCACCTCCGCATCAACTGTCCGCATCAACTGTCCGCGAAGCCTCCATGCTCGGCGAGCATCACGTTTTCGCAACCGTCACCCTACCGGTCGCAGGACGGATCAACCGTGTCCTACGTCACAGATTCCTAGTATCAATATCGAAGGCCAGCCCCCCCACCCGATGCTCGATACTCGATGCTGGATGCTCGACTTGTCACGGCGTAGCTGCAAGCGAAGCCGGATCCGCTCAACCACCCCCGCCAGATTTCGGATTTCGAATTTCGGATTTCGAATTTTCCACTCGCCCCGCCCTGTGAGTGCACATCCTTGCGTTGAGGGTAGGCGGACAATCGCTGAGACCCGACCACTGTTGCTGTCGCTGTGAACTGCCGCTGGTCACTGCCGCTGCTCTCTGCCGCTGTCTCCTGTCGCTGATTCTGATCGCTGTTGCTGGATCCCGACCTACAGACTGGGATCCGTTGGCCGGGACGTGACCGATATCGAACGCGGATTCACCCTTTTCGGAGCTCCATCTATCGATGTGTCGAGTTCGGACCTTTTCAGCCGTAGGGGAAAACCACCGGATAGCGAGGGATCATCAGCTCGCGCGCCCTCTCCTGCTCCTCCTCCGTGGGACGGACGGTGATCACGGTGGTCTCGAGATCTCGCAGCAATGCCGAGGCGGTGCTGCCGAGACCGACATCGAGGGTGCCTCTCTTCGAGTGACTGCCGATGATCAAGAGGTCGGCGCCGATCTCCTCCATGTGGGCAATGATCTCGCGACTCGGCTTGCCCTTGCGGATCGTCGTTTCGACATCGAGCCCCGACGCGCCGAGGGGTTCAGCGAAACGTTCGATCTTTTCCTCCAAGCTCTCGACATCGGGAAGAAGCTCGACCGGCGCCTCCACAGAAAGCACCGAAACCGGAATCGAATGGGCCGCCGCGAGCACCCCTGCAAGGTCACGAATCCGAGCCGCAATCGGGGTGATATCGAGATAGCGCTGCAACGCCGCTGCGACGCAGATCTTGGTGTAGGACATGCCGAGCTCCTTGGTCCCATCATACCTCGCTGCATCCAACCGTCTCCGTACCCGTCTCCGTCTCCGTGCCCCTCTCCGTCTCCGTGCCCGATGAAACCGAAACTCGATGCCGGATGCTCGATGCTGGATCCGCTCACCGACCCAACCAGATTCGAGATTCGAGATCCGCTCACCCGCCCAACCAAATTCAAGATGCGAAATCTGCCCGCCCACCCGCGGGCCCTGAATCGCGTCGGCACGACGTGTCATCCCGACCGAGGAAGCGTAGCGACCGAGCGGAGGGATCTATGGGGAGGTGGGCGGCGACAGCAGCCAGAGACAGGGGCAAGAGGAGCGGCAGACATCCACCGCATGTCAAATCCCCGAGCCTCGAGCCCCAGTCCTCAAGGCCCCTATAATTGGGCGGCAATTCCAAATTCCGAATTCTCAATCCCTAGGTCCCAAGCCTCAAGCCTGGGTGGGTGGGAGGCATTCCGAATTCCGAATTCCGAATTCCGAATTCAAAAAGATGATCGTTTGCTCACCAGGTCGGCACCGTCTCCCACCCCGGGAACGGCCCGACCTCGATCTTCCACCCGCTCGGCGAGTCGGGGTCCTCGACAGCGCGGAGATTGGTGAGGGTCTTGAGCTTGGCGATGAGCTCCTCACGCGGCAGGGTGTGGAGCGGAGGTTTGGAGAGATCTGGCATGGGCCAGAGGCGGATCGTATGGTCGGCGCCGCCCGAGGCGATCCAACGCCCGTCCGGGGACACGGCGACGGCCGAAATTTCGCTCTCGTGCCCCAGTAGCAGATGAGGCTCACCGCCACCCACCAACCCGACCCTCAGGGCTCCCCTCGTATCTCCGGAGACGGCTATCTTCCCGCTTGGGTCGAAGGCAGCAGAACGGACACTCGTTACGCCAAACGAGCTCAGCTCCCGCGAGGCGCCCTCTCTCAAGTCGTGGATCCAGAGCCGGTCCTGCCGTTCAAAGAGGATCTGATTGCTATCGGCGGCAAGGTCAAAAAACATGAATCCAACCTCTCCCGAAAGCGAAAGATCCGTCTCTTCCACCTTCTGCGGCGCAACACCTTCCAGATTCCAGCGCTCGATCGTCGATCCACTGTCGACCAACAGGTCACCGCCGCGGGTGAACTCCATATGGCCGATTTCTTCGCCATTGCCGGCATCCAGAATCCGAACCTCACCCGACTCCAGATCCCAGACACGCACGTGTGCTTGTTCGCGAACATCCGCCCCGGATGATCCGGCGGCCACGAGGCGCCCCTGGGGCCCGACGGCCAAGCCGCCGATTCCAACATTGAAACCGACCAACTCGCGGACCTCTCCGCCGTCGAGGGGTAGGACCCTGACCCGGCCGTTCAAGCTGCCGGTGGCAACAAACGACCCATCGGGCGCCACCACCGACGCGTAGGGGTATTCGAGGACCCCCTCGGTCTGATAGACGACGCGGGACTGCTCTGGCGGGTCACCAGCGAGCGGCCACACGCGTACCGAGCCGTCCTCCGAGGCGGAGACGAGGAGTCCGCCGTCGGAGCTGAACGCGACGCCCTGGGCGGAGGCTTCATGTCCGCGGAGTGCCTTGGGGTAAATACGAACGAGCGGCCACAGCGAGACCATGTCGAAGTCCCCAGTCGCAAGCCATTTGCCGTTCGGGTCAAACGCCATTCCAACGAGGCCTCGCACCTTGATCGGCTCGGCTTCCGGAGGCGCCGCGAGGTCCCAGAGCGTTCCGCCGATCACAGCAAGTAGGGATCCGGAAGCGTTGAACATCATCGCGTTGGTCTGCCACCCACCCTTCCCGATGAAGGTGTGCGTCAACTTCGGCCGGGCGCCCTCCAGCGACCAGATCCGGATCAAACCGAGCGAATCAGATGTCGCCAGTTGCCGGCCCTGGAGGTCGAAGATCTGGCCGGCGATGGTACGCTCGTGCTCAACCGACGTCACGGAACCGGGAATCAGGACCCCATCATTCAACCGCGCGATGCGCACTCTCCGGCCGTCCGCCCACGAGTGGCGAGTCCCGGTCGGATCGACCCAGGATCCTGTCAGGTAGGCCGACCGGGGAAGCTCGAGGTGGGCCACGAGGTCGGGCCCCCCGCCATCGACGAACCATGATCGGACATCGAGTACATCGTGCTGTTCA
>CBDTWX010000574.1:0-3553 GCA_965364305.1 uncultured Thermoanaerobaculia bacterium | reverse complement strand
GGCTTTCCGCGGGATCCGAAGGTGTTGACTTACGCCTTATTATCACCTATGGTCGATGTGGGGAGGGTTCCGATGACGTACCTCACTGAACGCCAGCGGGATGTACTCCGTTTCATTGAACAACGAATCGAGAATGATGGCGTCGCGCCGACGCTCCAGGAGATTGCCACCGCGTTTGGATTCCGTAGCACGGCCAGCGCCCAGAAACACGTCGCCCATCTCGAGCGGAAGGGTTTCCTCCTGCGGCAGAAACACCAGAAGAGAGGTCTCGAGCTACCCGGCCCATCATCGAAGCAGCCGGAAGCATCCGACGTCCCGCTCTTCGGGGTCATCGCCGCTGGTGCACCCATTGAGTCCATCCCCGACGAAGAGCGAATCTTTGTTCCCGCTGATTTTCTGAGATCCGGGGACCACTATGTGCTGAAAGTGCGTGGAGACTCCATGATCGGTGACGGAGTCTACGATGGCGATCTGGTCGTGGTGCAGCGTGCCCGGGAGGCGCCGGACGGCGAAATGGTGGTTGCGCTGGTCAACGGCGAAGCGACCCTGAAGCGAATCTACCGTGAAGGCCGCCAAAACATTCGCCTGCAGCCGGCCAACCCGGCGTTGCCGACGATGATCGTGCCCGCAGAAGAAGTCCAGGTCCAGGGTGTCATCGTCGGTTTGTTGCGGCGTTACTAACACCCACCTTGACTCGTGTGCTGATCTCGGATAGCGTTCGATCATGACTGACCTTGAGAAGATCACGCTCGTTATGACCTCGGTGGGCACCGAACAACAAGCGGTCGAGATCTCCGAGGAGCTCATCGCGCGTCGGCTCGCCACCTGCATCAACATCGTTCCTTGTCTACGGTCGATATACCGATGGAAGGGCAAGATCTGCGAGGACACGGAGTACCTTCTCCTGATCAAGACACCGATCAAGCTGTTCGAGGAGGTTTCGGCGGCCATCCGCGAGTACCACTCCTACGAACTACCCGAGATCCTCGCCTTGCCGGTTACCGCCGCCGAAGAAAACTTCCACCAGTGGGTGCTGCAGATGGTTGAACCCGATGTTGACGGTTTTGGCGCCGGTGACGATGTTGACGATTAATCACCCGGCAGAACCGCTCATCATAGGTTATACTCACCGCCCTGATGGCCAATAACGGACAGTTGAAAGCTAACCTCGTTCTCGCGAGTCGCTTCGAAAACATTGAAGTTGCCGAACGTGCACTCCTCGATCTCTGCCGTCGCGCGGGGTTTGGTGGCGACGACGACTACTGGCTGGTCACTGCCCTCCGAGAGGCCTTGGCCAACGCCGTACGACACGGAAACCGCCAGGATCCTGGCCGCCACGTTCGGGTGGAGTATGTCATCAAAGACTCGACCGTGACGATCACGGTTGAGGACGAGGGCGACGGCTTCGACCCCGGCGACATTCCGGACCCGACCGACCCGGAGAATTTGCTGCGTCCCAACGGACGGGGTATCTTTTACATGCGACAGTTCATGAACCGTGTGGAGTTCAGCCGTGCGCCCAAAGGTGGAACGTCTGTCCGGATGGTTCGCGATCTCGAACACATCGACACCGACCCGCCATGAGGTTTGAGCAGCGACGTCAACCAATCGGCGGTCCTCGGAAAAAGGAGTCAGAAATGAAAAGCAGCATCCGTGACTTGGGCGATATTCGCATCATCGAGCTGGGCGGCAAGATCACTATCGGCGCCGGTGACGTCAAGCTTCGTGAGCTGATAACTCAGGCCGTGGAGGACGGCAAAAATAACATCGTCCTCGACCTTGGTGGGGTGACCGCAATCGACTCATCCGGGATCGGTGAAATGGTGGCGTGTTTTACGACGGTCACAAAACGAGGCGGACAGCTCAAGCTGATGCACCTGTCACCGAAAATTACCGACATCCTGCAGGTCACACAACTCATCACCGTGTTTGATGTCTTCGACGATGAACGGGAGGCCCTCGGAAGCTTCTAGCCCGGGCTAGCGTGGACGACGAGCCGGTCTTCCCAATCAGAAGAGCGGCGAAAGCATTCGAGAGAGCCTGCTTTAGTCCGTTCGCACACCGCGCGGCTCAACCACGACCTCAGCTCGGTACTCGCCGTCCACGACTTCCTCGATCGGCAAGCCGCGCACCAGCTCGCCAGCGCACAGATGCTGTGTCCGCTGCTCGGATGTCGCTCCGCCGACCGGCCACACCTCGCGGACCACGCCGCTGCCGATTCTGATCCGGAGGCTATATCGTCCGCTGCTGCAACGAGCTCGGGGCTCGAAGTCTCGCCACGAGGTCTCACCGTCGACGAAAACGAAAAGCCGGGCTTTGCCAGTTGACACCTCCCCTTCCAAGGGACGGTACGGGAAAATGTGACGGGAGCGCTTTGCGGGCCCGGGCGAAGCCTCGCCTGCCGTGATTTGCGGGCGATCGGCAGTTGGCTCCTCGCGATGAGCCGCGGCCCTCCCGGCGTCGGATGAAGACGTGTCCGAGACTGTGTCGTGTAGGACACCGCCGATCGTGGCGGGCGCCGCCAAATCTTCTGACGATCCGCCTTCCCCTTCGCCCTGAGGGGCGGGTGGCACCTCCAAGGGACCGAGAACTTCAAGTGCTGGGCTCTCCCCGACCTCCATTTCCGGTATGGGGCTTGCCAACAATCTTTCGCTCACGCCGAGGAGCTGTTCTTCCGGAGGGACGGCGCTCGTAGGCAGCGGAGCCAGCGAAAATCTCTCCTTCGGATCGGCGCTTTGCCCCGGCTTCACACGTGCAGCTTGTTGAACAGGCAGCCGAGAGCCTCGCTGGCTCACCTCGATGATCACACTCAGGCCGAGGACCGCAACTGCGGCCGTCGCAAGCCACCGAATCCAGGGACGCGTTGCCACAGCGTCCGGCCGGGCTCTGCGCAGAGGTTCGATCAGCGAATCGAGATCGGGGGGAACCTCTTCGTTCTCCGCCAACGACGACAACGACAATCGAACCTTGCGCAGACCTTCCAGCCGAGATCTGATGACAGGGTCCATGTCCAAACGCCCAATGAGGTCCTTCTCTTCGTCTGGATCGAGGTCGCCATCGATATACCGGCTGAGCATTTCTATGATCGCTTCGTCCATCACTTCTCCACAACTTGACGCAGAGTGTCCCTGGCGCGAGCAAGACGCGACCGAACGGTACCGATCGGCACATCGAGGGTGTCAGCGATTTCTTGATAGCTCATACCCTCACCATCGCGTAGCCACACAACCACTCGGTAATGTTCCGGAAGTTGATGAAGAGCGGACTCCACCCGGTCGAGAATCTCCGAAGATGCCGTCCGGCGTTCAGGATCGGCACGCGGATCCCGGACGGTCTCGGCAACCTCCTGCGCGCCCTCGGTTCCCGCGCCAATGAATTGTAGTTGTCTACCCATACGTCGCCGATGCGCTCGCAAATAATTCCAGGCGATCTGAAAGACCCACGTGCTGAGCTTGGCTTCACCCCTGAAGCCCGGCAAACCACGCCAGACTCGAAGAAAGATCTCCTGCGTCGTGTCGAGCGCCTCCTCTTCGTTCCTCGTGAGCCGGCGGGC
>CBDTWX010000573.1:0-3554 GCA_965364305.1 uncultured Thermoanaerobaculia bacterium | reverse complement strand
GGGATGGGCGGCGATCACGCGACGTGGGAGAAGCTGGATCGCCCGGTCGTGGAGAAGGCGGCGGGGATCATCGTCTTACAGATTGATGGCTGGAAGAACTCCGAGGGCGTCATTCACGAGAATGAGCTGCCGCCGGAGGCGAAGAAATACCTGGCATTCCTCGAGGACAGGATAGGCGTCCCGGCGGTCATCGTCTCCACCGGACCGCGCCGAGAGGAGACGTTGGTCCGAGGTCAGTCGGAGCTCGCCTCCTATCTTCGATCGATCACCTCCGGGTGACAGCCGTTCCAGACCTTGTCTTTCACCGCGGTAGGGACTATTTTATTCTTCCCGACGTGGGCCGTTAGCTCAGTTGGTAGAGCATCGGACTTTTAATCCGGTGGTCCCGGGTTCGAGTCCCGGGCGGCCCACCATTTTTTTCGAACGGGGTTCGAAAAGATCGTGTCACGGCGTAGCCGCAAGGCGAAGCCGGGCTCTCCAGGATCCCACGGCTGACTGTTGATGTACTAAGTCTGCAAAGCGGAGTCAGGCATCTTTCCGTCGTTTCAGGTGGCATCCCAAATCCATTTTCGTCCGATGAAGTCGTTTGGCATGTTGCGTAGTGCGCACCATGCTACAATAGGGTGGTGATCAAGACGTTTCGGCACAAGGGGCTGCAGAGGTATTTCGAATCGGGCACCAAAGCCGGAATCCAGCCCGGTCACGGAGAGAGACTCAGAATGCGTTTGATCGCCCTCGACACCGCGACATGCATCGAAGACATGAATCTGCCAGGATTCCGTCTTCATCGGCTCAGGGGTGATCGAAAGGCGTCTTGGGCGATCGACGTGAGCAGAAACTGGCGGATCGTTTTCTCGTTCGAAGGAGGAAGCGCATTCGACGTGGACTACGAGGACTACCACTGATGACGATGCACAATCCCCCCCATCCCGGTGAGTTTATCGAAAAGGTTTTTCTGACCCACCTGGACATGAGCCGCCGACGTGTGGCGCTCAAGCTCGGTGTGTCCCCTTCCACCTTCTTGCGGCTACTCAAGGGGCAAAGCGGGATCAGTCCGGAGATGGCTCTTCGCCTCTCGAGGGGATTTGGGAGGTCTCCGGAGAGCTGGCTCGCGATGCAGGACAACTACGACCTCTGGCACGCACGACGGAATGTCGACATCGACAACGTTGAGCCGATCCCGGTCTCGGGATAAGCGCAATCTCTGCCACACATCACAGCCGTTCCAAAGTGAAGCCATCATGATGAGACGACGCGAACCAACGACACCGGGCGAAATCCTCCGCGAAGAGTTCCTCATGCCGCTGGAGATGACTCAGAAGAACCTGGCTGATCACATCGGATGCGATGTGAAGATCATCAACCGAATTGTCAATGGACGCACCTCGGTGTCGGCTGAGATGGCACTGAAGCTTGGTGCCACCTTCAGGATCTCACCCGAGTTCTGGTTGAATGCTCAAAAGGCCGTAGATCTGTTCCGCGCCGTAACCCGGGTTCCCAACCTGCCGGGATCTACATCCGGTTCTACCCGTTTCACCGTGGCTTCCACGGCTTCCTCTGGGAAGAGATCGCGTCGTTCGAGGCTCGCACCTATCGGCCTATTCTGGATTTTGGCGGATGGGGTATCCGGTTCGGCGCCAGTGTCAAGGCCTACAACGTCAGCGGGAACCGCGGGTTGGAGCTCGTTCTCGGGAGCGGACCTTCGGGGCGAGTCCTCATCGGCTCGAAACGCCCCGAAGAGCTGGCAATGGCGGTGGAGTCCACCCGGGGAAATGCCAGCACGTGACGCGGCTACGGATTTGAGTCCCGGGCGATGCAGCAGGTTTTTGGAACCCGCTCGAAAAATGGTGTCACGGCGTGGCCTGGGATAAAGCCGAATTCTTGCGGTATCATTGTTTGGGTATCTAGCCGACGCCCAGGATGGCATCAATGAGCGGCCAATTACCCTCGGCACGCGTGGGCGCCCGGTTCGTTTTCTGACGGCATGGTCATGACAAAATCAACATTGTCATCGCTGGTGCTGCTTCTCGTCATCGCGGCTGGGGCGCCGTCAGGGGCGCAGGCGGCGGACGGGGATGGGGCCAAGCCGGAAAAACTCCTTGAGGAACGCGACCTGTGGCGGCTCGTGTTCGACAATGATGGCTTCGTTCGCAAGGACAATGCCTTCACGAGCGGCGGGAGCGTGCAGCGCCACTCCCACCAGCATGACAGCTGGCAGGACATGGGGCCGTCGCGGTTCTCGGGCTGGATCAGCCGCACGATACCCGGGCTTGGTGACGGTGGTGACCGCATCGTCAAGCGGGGCACCGGCTTGTCACAAGTGATCATGACTCCCGAGGACATCGAGAATCCCGATCCGCAGCCGCGCGACGTGCCGTGGGCCGGTGCGTTGGGGTGGTCCGAATCCTGGTATGCGTTCGACAACCGGCGGCTCAACGCCTTCCAAATCTACTTCGGTATCCTCGGTCCATACTCGTTTGCCGAACATTTTCAGACCCGAATCCATGATCTGATCAACGCCGATGAACCGCGTGGGTGGGACAACCAACTCAAGACCGAGCCCCTGTTGAACCTCAACTATGCCTACAAGCACAAGCTGATGAACCACGGGGGATACAAGAGCGGTTTTTCCACGGACCTCGCGGTTGGAGGGGAGGCTGGCCTCGGAAATTTCTGGACCTCCGCGAGAGCCAGTCTCGAGTGGCGCTTTGGCTGGGGGTTGCCCGAGGGATTCGTCCACACCGTGGATCCGCCGGGATACGGCATCATGCTCAACCCGAACCCGGGAGTGCCCGGCAGGTTCTGCATCTACTTTTCGATCGCTGCTCGCGTGGCGGCGACGGCTTACACGGTATTCTGGGACGGCAACACCTTCGGTGAGAGCCCTCATCCGGGGCTTGACTACGACACCGTCTCTCGCGGGGCGGTCTTTGGCCTCCACGTGGCGAGCGGGCGCTTTTCGATGCACTTCAACTTTTACTCCTACGAGGAGCTCCCGTTCGAATCCGTGAATCCCTTGACCGATCTGTCATGGGGCAACATCACCTTGGAGTATCGGTTCTGATCTCGACGTCGCGGTGGGTGCGAAATGCGAGTTCGTGATCGTTTTCGAGGGGATGGGATCGCGTTTGGCGTTGGTGGGCGAGCTTGATCGGGCTCGTGGTTCTTTGGCCCACGCCGTTGTCAGCGTTGTGTCGGGCGATGTTTTGCCGCGGGTAGGATCGGTTTGATCCTTCGCGCACCAGCCTCAGCTGCAGGACAGCCCCTCGCGCGTACAGCGCGTCAGCCACCACATAGAAAACGTCGATCACCGGGTCCAACACCTCCATGTTGAAAACCGGCAAAGAAGGAGCACGACACATCGCCCGCCGCCATCGCCAGGAACCCGACCAGCAGCGATCGCCGCGCTTTTCCCTCGGCGCCACGGCCCATCACCGATGTTCCAATTGAATCAAAACGAATACATTTTCAGATACCTCATTTCAATATGGTGGACTCACCCGGACTCTTCACCAATCTTCGGCTGCACGGCCCGATGCACCGCACCCAGCGCC
>CBDTWX010000572.1:0-3555 GCA_965364305.1 uncultured Thermoanaerobaculia bacterium | reverse complement strand
GCCGCTCCGCGAAGGGTCTCGCGAACCAGATCGGGGCAGTTGTTCTCGGCCGACAGGTGGAGTCCGACGACCGCCCGCAGGACCGATGACCTGATCCGGCCGACGGCTTCCTGGCTCTGGTGATTCGAAAGATGGCCGGTCCGCGAATCGATACGTTGTTTCAATGACCACGGATAGGTGCCGTGGCGGAGCATGTCCTTGTCGTGGTTGGTCTCGAGGAGGAGCAGCTCACAACCCTGGAGCCGCTGCTCCAGCAGAGGGGTCAGGATCCCGGTGTCAGTGCATAGGGCGGCACTGCAACGGCCGTCATCGAAGACGTAGGCGAGCGGCTCGGCAGCGTCGTGCGAGGTGGCGACCGGAGTCACCCGCAACGAACCATAGGACACGGTCGTGCCGGATTCCAGCTCGCCTCCGCCGTTACTCCGCACCTCCAGCCGCGACCAGGTTCCCCGCGCGGTCCACACAGGCGCTGCCCGGTGGCGGCGCAGAAAGACGTCGAGACCACGAACGTGGTCGGAGTGCTCATGGGTCAGGAGCACCGCGTCGACCTCTTCAGGCGACCGTCCAAATGCCTCGAGGCGTTTTCGAATCTGCAATGCCGAAACCCCGGCATCGATCAACAACGAGGTTCCGCCAGAGGTTACCAGGGTCGCATTGCCTGAGGAGCCCGAGGCGAGGACCAGAATTTCCATTCTCAGACCCCCGTCGAGCCGAATCCGCCATCCCCGCGCTCCGAGGAGCTCAGCTCGGCAGTCTCTAAAAAACGGGCCCGCGTCACCGGAGCAATCACAAGCTGTGCGATCCGCTCTCCGCGCGAGATTTTCGCGGTTGTGGCGCCGAGATTTACCAGCAGAACCTTGAGCTCGCCGCGATAGTCGCTGTCGATGGTCCCGGGCGAGTTGACCACCGTGAGTCCCGCTTTCAGGGTCAGACCCGAACGCGGTCGCACCTGACCCTCGTACCCTTGGGGAATCTCGAGGATAAATCCGGTGGGCACCGCCTCTCGACCTCCCGGTTCGAGAGCGAGGTCTTCCTCGATCGCCGCACACAGATCCGCCCCGGCGGCGCCGGCGGTGGCGTACCTCGGCCCGGGCAGACCCGACGCGTGAGCAAGGCGGCGAAAGCGGACCTCGATCGTCATGGGGAGATGATACGACAGCACGCGAATTCTGAATTCGGGATTCTGAATTCGGAATTCCCGCCCGCCCACCCGAAGGAGATACCGCAGATCACGCAGATTGACGCAGACACGTCCGAGCGCCGCTTCCACCTGGCGCTGAAAGCTGCCTCTGGTCTCCGACGCTGTCCGCTGTCGCTGCCCCTGTCCCTGATTCTTGTCGCTGATTGCTGTCGCTGACGCAGATCCTGCCCCGGCCACTGACCGCTCTCACCACCCCCCTCCCCACAGATTCCTCCAATCGCTCGCTGCGCTCCCTCGGTCGGAATGACAACTTGGATCGATCGGGGAGGGCGGGTGGTTGGTATTCCTCATTCCTCATTCCTCATTTTTCTTGGGATGGCTGGCCGGATCTCAAATCTCGCATCCGGGCGGGTGGGCGGATCGAGAATCGAGTATCGGTCGGATGGAAGGGGCGCTACGCGACCCGGGTGGCCGCGCCCTCGGGACCGCAGACGGCCGAGGCCATGTTCTCGGGACGGAGGATCTCCGAGGCCAGCTCGCGCACCTCTTCCAGCGTCAGGTTCTCATACTCCCGACGGACGGTTGCGGGGTCAAAGCGCCGTCCGCGCTCGAGAAACTCGCCGACGTCGTGCGAGCAGATTCCTCCAGGGGACTCCACGTCCATCTCCAACCCCCGCAGCAAACCCTCCTTGGCGACCTCGACCTCGGTCTCTCCGAGGTCTTCGGCGACACGTCCAAGCTCCTCATTGACGAGCCGCCAGGCGGCGGAAAAGGCGTCAGGTGCGCACGCCCAACCGATCTCGAGAAGCCCTCCCAACCGGCGCAGAACCGGGCCAGCCCAGATGTCGTAGGTCAACCCCTCATCCTCACGGAGTCGCTGGAAGAGACGGCTCGACGCGCCATCTCCAAGGGTCCGGCTGAGAACTGTCAGGGCCGCCAATCGAGGGTCGCCAACGGCCGGAGCCTTGAACCCAAGACGCGCGTGCACCTGATCTATGCCCTCACGGCTCAGGTCGAGGCGGGCCCCTCGCCATTCCAACGGCGGCAGCGTCGGCACCTTGGGAGAGAGCCGTAACGGTAAGCGAGCGAGACGTTCCGCCACCCAGGCAGGCTCCACGTCACCAACCACGGCGGCGAGCATACCGCCAGGTTGCACCATTGAGGCGTGGTGACGTTCGAGGATCTCCGGCGTCAAATTTCGGAGCGTTTTTTCGGTGCCGACCACCGGGCGAGCCAACGGATGGTCTCCCCACGCGGCCTTGAGCAACGCCTCCTCCACCCGTTCGGTCGGGTCATCGGCAATCAGGTCCAGCTCCGCCCTGGTGACCCGTAGCTCGAGCTCCACATCTTCCGCGCCGAATGTCGGGCTGAGGATGGCGTCGGTCAATAGATCGAGGGCGTCATCGAGGGCGTCGACGGTCGTATTGACGCTGATTCCCATCAGCTCGGAGCTCGTCCACGCGTCCACCTCACCCCCGAGACGGTCGACCGTCAAAGCCAGGGAGCGTCGGTCGTGATGGCCGCAGGCGCGGAGGGTCAAGTGCTCGACCAGGTGGGTGGCGCCGGCCAGATGTTCCGGGTCATGCGCCGCACCGCGGGTCAACCACACACCGGCGGCAACGGTTTTGCGACCCGGCATCGGTTGCGTCAGCAACCCGGGAGGGATGGATCGATCAGACACGGCGGGGGAGTTTACTACATTGTCGAGAAACTCAAAATGGTCTGTGCCCAGACGAGGTCAATATTTCGGGGTTCCAGTCGGTTGCGGACGGGCGGGAGTCGGCACGCCTGGTGGTTGGCCCCAGGGCGATCCTCTCGAGCCCCGCCCACCACCCGGCTGGGCGCCCCCCCTCTGCTGCCCCTCCTCTTTCAGAACAAACAGCCACTGATTGTACGTGTTGCGCCCCTCGTAGATCTTGATGCTCTGTTCGGTTGACAGCGAGTGAACACCGATGATGGGCCCCACTTTTTCACCGCCACCTCGGCGGTCCCTGGTGAAGACGGGGGTCGGCGTTGGCGTCGGTTGACGACCTCGGCCCCGTCCTCCACGGGGACCGATCTGGCGCCCCTCCTGGCCGAGAAAAACCAAACCCCATTCCTCCGACCCTGTCATCGGGTCGGTCCACTTCTGGCGCACCACCCTCGGGTTCGCCTCCCAAATCTCCTTCATCCGCATCGGGTGGCGACCATACTTCTGCTTGTAAAGGCGAATCGCTTCCACATACTGCTGGCCGCGAAAGATCAGCTCTGCCTCGCGTTCTCGCCGCATCTGAAATTCGACGGTCTGCAGGGCGACCATGACCATAATGGCCATCACGGCGATCGCCATGATCAAGACCACGAGGGTGTAACCCGCTTCGCGGGAGTTCGGAATTAGGAATTCGGAATTAGGAATTTCCAGCCGCCCCCCCCCC
>CBDTWX010000571.1:0-3573 GCA_965364305.1 uncultured Thermoanaerobaculia bacterium | reverse complement strand
GCCAGCACCGCCATCACCAGAGGATCGGCAATCCACAGAAACCGCTGCGCCAGCTCGAAATATGGCGTATAGCGGAATGCCCCCAGGGCGAGGATTGGAATGAACGCCTTGGCGCCGGCACCGGCGGAGATACCGAATGCAGCCATGTAGGTCATCAACGATTCCATCTTGAGCTCCTTTCCCGGGATCAGTGTCGGACCGCTATCTCTGCATCCTATCCACCAGGGCCATCACCGACCATCCAAAAACGATTGCGATCACAACTGCCAACACCAGAAGGGCCACGGTGACCAACGCCAACACCGTAGGCACCAGCTTCTCCCACAGCGCGATATCCCGGCCCGATCGCTCTCTCTGCAAGCTCACCATGGTGGACGTATGGACCACCGTTGTCAGGAGGGCAAATGTACCCGCGCCCATCAGCACCCCGACCACCGGAACCGTCATCGCCCCGTATCCGGGCAAACCGATCCACAAAAAGGCGAACCGGGTTAACCAACGGTTGAGGAGCCGACGCATCGGACCCAGCAACCGTTGCGCATCACGGACCAGCACCACACGCACAACCGCCAGATGGACAGCTACCAGCAGCGGGACCACCGCGAGAGCTCCAACATGCACTGCCGGCATGATGACGGCGATCGCCGCGGCAACCGGCACACCACACAGCAGCATGCGGCGGAAACCATCCGCTTGCCTGACCTCCACTCTTTCATAACGCGCTGCGAGCGCCTGTGGTTCGCCCTCGTCTCCGATCGGCCTTTCACAATACGGGCATTCAGCGAAGTCACCACGAACCGGCAGCGGTTCCAGACACCATGGGCAGACTCTCGCCATCGCTCAATGATACGATCGACGCGGTTTTTCATTCCCTAACCAGAATTCCGAACTCGGAATTCTGTCGCCTCGAGAATCAGCGCCGCCGCCTCGTCGATATCCTCCTCGGTTGTGAACCGCCCAAACGACAGACGAACGGTCGACATCGCGATCTCGGGATCGACTCCCATCGCATCGAGAACATACGAGACATTGACCTCGCCGGAATGACAGGCGGCGCCCGCCGAAGCGGCCACGTCGTCTGCGAGCCGGGTCAACAGTTCGGTCGCATCGACGCCCGGGAACGCCACGCTCAACGTATTGGGCAGCCGTTGTTGTGGATCCCCGTGTTCCACAAGACCCTCGACGCCTCCTCGAAGAAGATCCAACAGGCGTCCGCGCAGGCTCGACAACCACGCCCCCTCGGTGGCTTCCTCCGAGTGGACCAGCTCGCAGGCCGCGCCGAGGCCGACAATCTCGAGCACATTCTCGGTTCCCGCGCGAAGACCGTTTTCGTGACCGGCGCCTACGATCTGCGGCACGATCTTCACGCCGTGTCTCAGGAAAAGGGCTCCGACGCCCTTCGGTGCATACAGCTTGTGACCCGCAACCGACAGCATGTCAACCCCGAGCCTCGTCACGTCGACCGGAATCTTGCCCACCGCTTGGGCGGCGTCGGTGTGACAGACAATGCCGTGTTGACGGCACATCGAGGCGACCTCGGCGACCGGCTGCAGGGTGCCGACCTCGTTGTTCGCCAGCATGAGAGTCACCAGAATCGTGTCGTCACGCAGCGCCTCTTCAACCTGCCGCGGATCCACCCGCCCGTGGCGATCAACCCCAACCACGGAGAACGAGATGTTGCCCTCACGCGCGAGTGCGCGGACCACCTCCAGCACCGCCGGGTGCTCCACCGCCGAGGTGACGACGTGGCCTCCACCGCGGGCCTCCACGAGACCGCGGATGGCGAGATTGTTGGCTTCCGAACCACCCGAGGTAAAGACCACCTCATGTGCTGCACAGCCCAGACAGTCCGCCACCTGGCTCCGCGCACGATCGACCGCGCAACGAGCCTCACGTCCAGCTCGATGGTTCGATGAGGGGTTGCCGAAAAACCCCGAGAGGAAAGGTCCCATCGCCTCGGCAACCCGTGGATCGGTCGGTGTGGTCGCGTTGTAGTCGAGATATATGAAGCTCATTCTGTCAGTGTACCCTTCAATTCTCAACGCCGCAGTCTGCCTGCGGCGGTGAGAATTGAACAGAGGGCGTTGAAGAGAGAGGCTCGCACCGTTACCATATCGGAGCGGTGCGCACCAAACACCGCACACCACACGACACTCTCAAATGGAGGTCCGCCATGGCCAACGGAATCGTCTCTGTCCCGCCCCCGGTCAATGACCCGATCCGGTCGTACGCTCCCGGTTCGCCCGAGAAAGCCTCGCTCAAGGCCAAAATCGCCGAGATGCTCGGCGAGCAGATCGAAATTCCTCTGGTCATCGCAGGCAAAGAGGTGCGCACGGGGAACACCGCCGAAGCGGTATGCCCGCACGACCACGGTCACGTTCTCGCCACCTACCACAAGGCGGGTGAGGCCGAGGTCCAGATGGCCATCGATGCCGCCGCCGAAGCGTGGAAGAGCTGGTCAGAAACACCCTGGGAGCACCGAGCTGCGGTGATGCTCAAGGCCGCCGAGCTGCTTGCCGGCCCCTGGCGCGACCGGCTCAACGCCGCCTGCATGCTCAATCAATCAAAAAACGTCTTTCAGGCCGAGATCGACGCCGCCTGCGAGCTTGTGGACTTCTGGCGGTTCAACCCGCACTACATGCGTTTCCTCTTCGAGCAGCAGCCGGAGTCGGGACCCGGTTACTGGGACCAAGTGGAGTTCCGGGCCCTCGAGGGATTCATCTTTGCAGTCACGCCGTTCAACTTCGCCTCGATCGCCGGCAACCTCCCCACCGCGCCCGCCCTGATGGGCAACACCGTGCTCTGGAAACCGGCCTCGTCGACCGTCTTCACCGGATGGCATTTGATGAAGCTCATGGAGGCGGCCGGCTTCCCGCCAGGTGTCATCAACTTCATTCCGGGATCCGGCGGCCAGGTGGGCAACCCCGTCATGGCGAGCCCGCACCTGGCCGGTATCCACTTCACAGGCTCGACCCCGGTTTTCCAGGGTATGTGGAAATCGGTCGGTGACAACATCGCCACCTACCGCACCTACCCACGGATTGTCGGCGAAACCGGCGGCAAGGACTTCATCTTTGCCCACGCCTCTGCCGACACCGAGGCATTGGCAACGGCGATGGTTCGCGGCGCCTTCGAGTACCAGGGCCAGAAGTGCTCGGCCGCTTCTCGCGCCTATATCCCGCGCTCCCTCTGGCCGAAGGTCAAGGAGCTCGCCCTCGGGCAGGTCTCCGAGATCAGGATGGGTCCGCCGACCGACTTTCGGAACTTCGTCAACGCGGTCATCGACGGTGCGGCATTCCGTGACATCACCGCCTACATCCAGCACGCCAAAGACTCGTCCGACGCCGAGATCCTGTGTGGCGGCGGGTGGGACGACTCCGAGGGTTTCTACATCCAACCGACAATGGTCGAGACTACCAGCCCGCGCTTCAAGCTCATGGAGGAGGAGATCTTCGGTCCGGTGCTGACGGTCTATGTCTATGACGACAACGACCTCGACGGTGCGCTCGAACTCTGTGACACGACCTCGCCCTTCGCGCTCACCGGGGCGATTTTCGCGGATGACCGGATGGC
>CBDTWX010000570.1:0-3574 GCA_965364305.1 uncultured Thermoanaerobaculia bacterium | reverse complement strand
TCGTCCCGATATTGACGTGCGGCTTCGTCCGCTCGAACTTCTCCTTGGCCATGCTGCCTCCTTACGCCGTCATTCCCGTGGCGCGCGCGACGATGTCATCAGCTCTCCGTTGCGGAACCTCGTCGTAGTGATCGAACTCCATGCTGTAGGTGGCCCGCCCCTGCGTCGCAGAACGCAGATCGGTGGCGTAGCCGAACATCTCTGATAGTGGGACGTGGACCGTCGCGACCTGAAAGCCGGCGCGAGACTCCATCCCGAGCACGCGACCGCCCCTCCGGTTGAGGTCTCCGATCACGTCGCCGAGGTACTCCTCGGGGGTCACCGCCTCGACCTCCATCACCGGCTCCATGATCACCGGCCGAGCCTTCTTGGCCGCGTCCTGGAGAGCCAGAGAGCCGGCGACCTTGAACGCCAGCTCCGACGAATCGACCTCGTGGAATGAACCGTCATAGAGAGCGGCTCCGATACCCATCAATGGGTATCCGGCGAGCACGCCGCGATCCATCGCCTCGCGGATTCCCATCTGCACCGGACCGATGAACTCACGCGGGATGACGCCCTTTGCGATCTCGTTTTCGAACTGGAAATCGGCGCCGTCGGTAAGCGGCCAAATGCGGATCTTGGCATGACCATACTGGCCGCGCCCGCCCGTCTGGCGGACAAAGAGCCCTTCGCCCTCAGCTTCGTCTCTGATCGTCTCACGGTAGGCCACCTGCGGGCGGCCGACCTTGGCTCCGATCTTGAACTCGCGGGTCAGGCGATCGATGATGATCTCCAGGTGGAGCTCGCCCATCCCGGAAATGATGGTCTGCCCGGTCTCCTCGTCGATCTGGACCCGAAAGGTAGGGTCCTCGAGCGCGAGCTTGTCGAGCGCTCCGCCGAGATTATCCTGGTCGGCCTTCGTGCGAGGTTCAATAGCCACCGAAATCACCGGTTCGGGGAAATACATGGACTCCAGAACGATAGGGTGCTTGCGGTCGCAGATCGTATTGCCCGTGCCTGCGTTGCGAAGTCCGACCACCGCACAGATATCGCCCGCAAAGACCTCTGAGATCTCCTCGCGCTTGTTGGCGTGCATCTTGAGCAGACGCCCGATCCGCTCCGACTTGCCAGTCGCGGCGTTGACCACCGAGGTGCCGGTGGCGACGCTTCCAGAGTAGATTCGGATAAAGGCGAGTTGACCGACGAAGGGATCGGTCATGATCTTGAAAACCAGGGCCGCGAAGGGCTCGTTGTCGTCTGCTCGGCGGAGATTGCTGCCCTTGGCGCCCTCGGGGACAAACCCTTCGATCGGGGGGATATCTATTGGAGAGGGAAGGTAATCAACTACCGCGTCGAGCAGAGGCTGCACTCCCTTGTTTTTGAAGGCCGAGCCGCACAAGACCGGAACCAGACGACCGCTGATGGTGCCTTCGCGCAGACCCGCGAGAACCTGTTCTTCGTCCAATGAACCCTCAGCGAGGTAGCGCTCGAGAAGCTCCTCTGAAGTCTCGGCGACGGCCTCGATGAGTCGTTCGCGGTACTCTTCGACCTCGGCCCGGTAGTCCTGCGGAATCTCCTCTTCGTGGTATTCCGCGCCGAGCGTCTCGTCATGATAGTGGTAGACTTTGAGACGCACCAGATCGATCACCCCGGCGAAGTTTTCCTCGCTTCCGAGCGGGATCTGCACCGGAACTGCGTTGGCCTTGAGCTTGCTGTTGATCTGCTCCGCTACCCCGGCGAAATTGGCGCCGATGCGGTCCATCTTGTTGACGAATGCAACTCGGGGCACGCCGTATCGATCGGCCTGGCGCCACACCGTTTCCGACTGGGGCTCGACCCCGCCGACCGCGCAGAACACCGCCACCGCACCGTCGAGCACACGCAGGCTGCGCTCCACCTCGGCGGTGAAGTCCACGTGGCCGGGCGTGTCGATGATGTTGACTCGGTGGTCGCGCCAGAAGCAGGTTGTCGCAGCAGATGTAATCGTGATGCCCCGCTCCTGCTCCTGGGGCATCCAGTCCATGGTGGCGGTCCCGTCATGAACCTCACCGATCTTGTAATTGATGCCCGTGTAATAGAGCACACGCTCGGTAGTCGTCGTCTTACCGGCATCAATGTGGGCCATGATGCCGATATTCCGGACCTGAGCGAGGGGGATGAGACGGGGCATTTTTTTCAAAGATCTCCTGCGAACTACTGTCTTTTCAGTCTTTTCTCTATCTCCGCTACCAGCGATAGTGGGCAAAGGCCTTGTTGGCCTCCGCCATGCGATGGGTATCATCGCGCTTCTTGATGGTGCCGCCGCGATTCGAGGCGGCATCGAGGAACTCACCGGCGAGCTTCTGCATCATGGTTTTTTCATGGCGCGCCTTCGCAAAACCGATCAGCCAGCGAATGGCCAAGGCCTGCTGGCGATCCGAACGGACCTCGATGGGAACCTGGTACGTGGACCCGCCGACCCGGCGTGATTTCACCTCGACCATCGGTTTGGCGTTGTCCACGGCACGTTTGAACACCTTGACCGGATCGTCGCCGGTGCGCTCCTCGATGAGGTCGAGCGCGCCGTAGAAGATGCGCTCAGCGACGGTCTTCTTGCCCTGGATCGTCACGTTGTTGATGAACTTGGTGACCAGACGCGAGTTGTAGACCGGGTCGGGAAGGACCTGGCGTTTGTCGATGGTTGCTCGCCGAGGCATGCGCTTGCTCCTAGTTCTTCGGCCGCTTGGCGCCGTACTTCGATCGACGCTGCCGCCGCCCCTCGACACCCTGGCTGTCCATGGTGCCGCGGATGATGTGATATCGAACACCCGGGAGATCCTTCACCCTGCCGCCACGGATCATCACCTGAGAGTGCTCCTGAAGATTGTGTCCCTCGCCGGGTATGTAGGCAGTGACCTCGATTCCGTTGGTCAAACGCACGCGGGCCACCTTGCGGAGGGCCGAGTTGGGTTTCTTCGGCGTGGTGGTGAAGACTCTCGTACACACTCCCCGCCGCTGCGGACAGGCCTGCAGCGCCGGACTCTTGGTCTTCTCGGTCGCCATCTTGCGGCCCTGGCGAACCAACTGCGAAATCGTCGGCATGGTCACTCCTCACCCGGGATATCTACCGGGCGTCTTCGCCGGACGACCAACGGCAGACTCCTGCCTTTCGCCGTCCTCGTCCACAATCCGGCTAGATGTCCGGACTGCTGGGGTTCATAAATCCAAGTGGTATTGCCACTTGGCCGCTCCCTGGATGTATGAGCTCCGAACATGAGTCAGAGCCGCGGAAGAATACTTGAGATGCCGCGTTCTGTCAAGCGGCTATTGGCTGTTTTCGGTACAGGAGTGCCCTTCTTCGCCACCTGTGGTTCTCCATGCTGGATGCTGAATGCTGAATGCTGGATCCGCCCACCCACCCCGACTGCCCGCAGATCACGCAGATGGACGCAGATATCTGATCTGAAACCGTTGAAACGCGGCCGTTTCCCCTAGCCCGGATTATTCACCAATCTTCGGCTGCAAGGCCTGATGCACCGCACCCAGCGCCGTATTCTCGCCTCGGGGTGCTCGATGTACTGTCACGTACGCCTCCGCGCCCCTCGGGTCGAAA
>CBDTWX010000569.1:0-3625 GCA_965364305.1 uncultured Thermoanaerobaculia bacterium | reverse complement strand
TGATCGCCAACGGTGCAGCCAATTGCCCGGCCTGGGGCAGGAGCGGATTTGGAGCCCGGGCGTCGTATCATGGAGGAATATGGCCACAAAGCTCAAACCCGGAATGAAGATCTGGAGATTCCGGCTCGAGCGTCCGCTCGCGAGGGGCGGGATGGGTTCGGTTTGGGCGGCCTGGGACGAACGACTGGACCGTGAAGTCGCCCTCAAGCTGCTGCCGCGCATTCTGGTCCACGAACCGGTGGTCGAACAGAGGTTCGAGCGCGAGGCGCGGGCCATGGCGCGGTTACGGCATCCCAACGTGGTTGGGATCTTCGACGTCGGAACCTTTGATCCGGGCGTCGGCGAGGAACTTCCGTATCTCGTGATGGAGCTGATTCGTGGGCGGTCCCTCACCGAGATTCTCGTAGATGGTCCGGTTCCCTCGCGCCGTGCGGCAAGAATAGTCGAACAGGTGGCCCTTGCCCTCGCCGCCGCCCATTCCGAGGGAGTGATCCACCGCGACCTCAAGCCCTCGAACATCATGGTTGGTGATGGCGGCCACGTGACCGTCTTGGATTTCGGTCTCGCCCGTCTTGGTCAACGGGAAGGCGAGACCCCGGTCGAGAGCCTGACCTCCCCCGGGATGGTGCTCGGGTCGTGTCCCTACATGGCGCCAGAGCAGGCTCTCGGCAAGGGGGTGACCTTTGCATCCGACGTCTTTTCGTGCGGCGCCGTGCTGTACGAAGCCCTTTCGGGACGTCGCGCCTTTGACGGCCGAACTCCCGTCAGGGTTTTGCAGGCGGTGGCGCGTTCGGAGTATCCGCCGTTGGCCGATGTGGCGCCGGAGACGCCGTCATCACTGGTGGCGGTGGTCGACCGATGTCTCCAGCGCGAAGCCAAGCATCGTTACAGTTCGTGTGACGATCTCGCCCGGGATCTGGCCATTTTCCAGGGCACAGATGAGGCCAGCCTCGCCGAGGCGCCGACAGCCGCCTTCAGCTCGGGCAAGCTCGACGCGGTCGCTTCCCGCCGCCGCAAGATCTTCCTCCGGTTCGCGGGCGGAGCGACGGCGGCGATGTTGGTTGGTCTTGCAACAGGCTGGATGGGGGCGCGGTTGGGGAGTGAGTCCTTGCGCCCCGACCCCGGCGCGTGGAGGGTCCGGGCGCTGGTGAATTCAATCGGCACTCTGGTCGATCCTTCGTGGAGTCCGCAAGGGGATGAAATCGTCGTTGCCCGGAACCTAGTCGGCCGCAGCGACGTGGTTGCCGTCGATGCCGCCAGCGGGTCGACCCGGACGCTGCTCTCGGGATCCTCGGTCGAGTCTCTGGGCCTGCCCCAGTACTCACCTGACGGAAAAGCTCTGTTGGTCGAGTCAGTGGTTGCCGGTGAGTCGTCTCTCAGGGTCGTGCCCGCGGTGGGCGGACAGGCGATTTCGGAGATCATCAATGCCGGCGGCGGGAGCTGGATCGACTCCGATACCTTTTTCTTTTCCCGCGAGGACACCGGCGGGGGAGCAAGTCTTTACCGCTACTCCCTGAGCCGTCGCGAGGCGACAAAGGTGCGAGGCGCCGGCGAGGATCGCTCGTGGTATCGCGCCCGACCGAGGCCCGGCGGCGGGTACGCCCTGCTGGCAGGACCCTCCGGAATTCCTGACAGCATTTTCTTTGTCGAGTCGATCTCCGATCCGGCAGAGGCCTGGCTGGCTCCCGGAAAACAGGTTTTCGGGATCGATTGGGCGCTGTCGGGCCGGTCTCTCGTGGCATCGGTCGAAGGCCGGCTTGTGAGGATTTCCAAAGGCGGGAGCGCGCCGATCATCCCGAGTATCGATCGACTGTGGTACCCGTCCCTGTCACCTCAGGGCGATCGACTGGTTGCGGTACGACGCACGTCGACCAACGATTTGGTGGCGGTCGATCCGGACGGGAAGGGGTGGAGTTGCCTGTTGTGCGGCGTTCCCGACAGCGGTTGGGGGAGCGTTGACTCGAATGGCGCCGTTGCCTATCGGCGCTACGTGCCCGGCGGCGCGGTTCTTTTTCTCCGCCAGCGATCCGGCGTTGAGACTGCGTTGACCGATCCCGCCGAGGATGCGTCGTGCCCTTCAGTGTCGCCCGAGGGCGGACGAATCGCTTATCTGGCGCGGGTTGCCGACACCGGCACAGAGCTCAGGGTGGTCTCCCGAGACGGTGGCGGACCGGTCACGCTGGCTGTCGACGTCGAGCCTTCGGAGTATCCGAGCTGGTCACCCGACGGCCGTTTTCTGACCTATGCCGCGGGGTCTCCGATCAAGGTGTGGGTCGTCTCTGCTGCCGGTGGCAAACCCCGAGAGCTGACTCCGGACGGTGGTGATTATCCGCGGTGGAGCCCCGATGGGAAGTGGATCGCCTACTCGATGTGGACTCAGGACTCCGACCCGAACCAGGGCGCGTGGGTCGTGTCTGCGGACGGCGGAAGTCCCCGCAAGATCGATCGCCACCCGACCCGGTTGGTGTGGAGTGCCGATCGCAGGTTGCTGTGGCAACTCCGTCGTGCAGGTGACGCGATAGAGCTGTGGGAGTCCGATGTCGGAGTCTGGAAATGGAGGCGTCGAGCGGTGCTCGATATCGGCCGGCCCGCCGGGTCGCACTTTGAACATCTCCCGTTGACGATCAGCGCTGCAACCGGTGATCTGGTCATGAATAGGAGGACGACGACGAGTGGGCTTCTGGTTTTCGAGGGTCTCGACCCGGACCGCTGGTGATTTCCGCCGGCGACCCTGGTTCCCTCATACGGAATTACCCTTTCGCCGGCGCGTAAGGTATTGTCATGAGAGTGTCGTTGTTGAACATGTCTTGAGACGGTGATAAATTCTTCGGGCGCCGGAGCGCTCGAATGGAGCTAACCGGAGAAACGGAGGAAAATCGATGAGAAAGAACACTCTTTGGATGGTACTCGCGTTCGCAGTGGTGGCGCTGGTGTCGGTCGGCGCGCAAGCCCAGGATCACGAGTATGTGGGTGCTGCCAAATGTAAGATGTGCCACAAGGTGCAGTACGGATCGTGGGAGGCAACCACCCATGCCAAGGCGTTGGACGAGGCCAAGGCCTCGACCGACCGTGAGTTTGGCGCGGACTGCCTCACGTGCCACGCCACCAACGCCAGCGAAGACTTTCCAGGCGTTCAGTGCGAGGCCTGCCATGGACCGGGTAACGACTACAAAAAGATGTCCATCATGAAGGACGTCGAGAAGGCAAAGGCCAACGGCCTCGTTATCCCGACCCAGGCCACCTGCGACGGTTGCCACACGGGTGACGACCACGCGAAAAAGGTCGTATTTGCGGACAACTTGAACAACAAGGACGCCATCCACGAGTTCAAGAATCCCCCGGGCGAATAGCCCGAAGGATCTCAACAAAAGGCGGCTTCGGCCGCCTTTTTTTGGTCACAGGTCGCAGGTCACAGGTCTCAGGTCGACGAGAACATCAATTCCGCCTCGCAATATTCAAGGTGGATGTGACCCCAATCCTGCGACCCGTGACTCGTGACCGGGCGGGCGGATGGGGCCTGCGACCTGCTACCTGCACCCGGTTGCGCAGGCGGGCCTCGCGTTTTGCGCCCTAACCCGGACTATTCACCAATCTTCGGCTGCAAGGCCCGATGCACCGCACCCAG
>CBDTWX010000568.1:0-3629 GCA_965364305.1 uncultured Thermoanaerobaculia bacterium | reverse complement strand
CGACGTTGGCGGTGTCGGCGCAGAAGGTCTCGTCCTCGATCTCGCCGAGGTCGGATCCGTCGAGAGTGTAGGCGTAGTCGGCGCCGAATGCCTCCACATCGAAATGCTCGGTGCCGCGACCCACCTCCTCGTCGGTGGTGAAGCCGATACGGATCGGACCGTGCAGAAACTCTGGATGGTCCTTCATCCACGCAACCGCCGTCATGATCTCGGCAACTCCGGCCTTGTCGTCGGCGCCGAGCAGGGTCGTTCCGTCGGTGTGGATCAGGGTGTGGCCGATGCATTTTTCGAGGTTCGGGTTGTCGGCCGCCTTGAGCACCTGTTCAGAGTTGAGTCTGATGTCGCCGCCATCGTAGGAGTCGATGATCTGCGGTGCGACGTCCTTGCCGGAAGTCCCGAAGTAGGTGTCCACGTGCGCGATCAGCCCGATCGTCGGGACCTTGCCGGCGGCCGGATGGTCGGCCGGGAGATTCTCGGGGATGGTGGCGAAGACGTAACCCCACTCGTTCATCTCGGCGTCGTCACAACCCAGGTTTTTGAGCTCTTGCGCCAGCATCCGCGACAGGTCCTTCTGCTTTTCCGTGGTCGGGCTCGTCTCGGAGCCCTCATCCGATCTGGTGTCCACCTTGACGTAGCGAAGAAAGTTGTCGAAGAGTTGTTTCCGATAGCTCGAGTCGATCGTTACGGTCATCGAGTGCCTCCCTTTTGTTTCGAATGCAGAGTCTAGCGCGGTTCAGCCCGTCCCACAATTCGGCCCGATTCCTCCTCCATCCGTCGAGTTCGACGGGTGGATCTGTGGTTTTGAGACCGGCGAATCAGGAAGGTCGGGGCGGTAGCTTGCCCAACCGCCAGGTGGCGCCGACGAGGCCGAAGAAACCGCGCCGCTTGTCAACGATCGGGCTCTCGAAGATCTCGTTGTCCAGACGCTGGACCCGCAGCAGACCCACCAGCTGCACCCGCATGGTGAGGAAGTAGAAGGCAAAAAGCGAGCTGCGGAAGTTGATCACCGAGTGGCCGTCGAAGGGTGGGCGGCCGGGGCGAGCCTCCTCTGGTGAAACCCCGTAGTAATAATCGACGTAGTTGCTGCTCTGCCAGACAAACCCGATCGACGGAGTGAGGCCCCACCGGTATCGGTTGAATGTCCAGGTCCGCGAGAGGTCGAGCGCCGCCTGCTGGCCGTCTGAACGACCGAGGAGATCGCTATAGGCGCTGGCGCTCAACCTGTACTTCCCGGGCTTCCAATCGAAGACGAATCCGCCCTCGATGGTTGACTCGCGTTTCTCCATACCGTCGAGGAACGGCGAGTCGTCGGGATCGAGACCGGCGAAGACGACACCGGCTCGAGCGTCGAATGTGAAGTTCTCGTTGTCGACGAAGTGGTATCCGGCCTGGATGCCCTGGATGTAGAGCTTTTTGTAGTCCAGCCCGATGATCGGGATCGCCATGACGTTGTTTTCCGCCCCGACATAGGGGCGCGGTGAAGAGATCACACCCAGGCCGAGCGACCATTGCGCGGAGCTCGATGCGTCGCTCTGATCCTGTCCGGTCGCCTCTTCCTGGGCGCCGACGGGGGAGCTGGCGAGCACTGCGAGGACGAGGAGACACAAACCTATTCTCATATCTGTCCCTTGACTCCGGGCAGACCCCGGTTTTTCGGCCCAGGCAGTGATAGCAGGTTTTGCGAGCATTTGCACGGCGGAAGCCACGACCTCGAGTGAAATTTCCGCGCCGTTCGCCACGTTCCCCGTGTGCGTGGATCGGTAACCCGTATCGACCGCGCGGAAAACAAGACGAGCAGGGCCTTTATCCCGAATCCGGAGGTTTCCATGAAGACTTCGATGCTGTTTACCGACTCATCGCAGACCGCTCTCGTAATCGTGTTCCCTCCCGACGTCAGTGGCCTGTTCAACCCCCAGGTCCACGGACTGGTTCGACAGGTCCAGGAAAAGCTGCCGGGAGTTTACGTCTCCTATGCGCTGACTTCCGGTTCCTCACCGACTCTGCGTGACGCCGTGGCCGCAGCCAGGTTTGCGGGATGTGGATCTTCAGTGGTTGTCCATGCCGGTGAAGCTGGTGACGCGTGGTTCGGCGACATCGCCTTGGACGGTGACTGGATGCTCCCTGCATCGTCGATCCCCACTGAGCTCGATGCGTCGGCCGTGGTGAGCGCCTTCAACTCGGCGATCGTCGAGGCCGGCCGCGCGGCGTGACGGTGACACCTGACTCGCGAGCTGTCGTTTGCCGACGTATCGTTCCGCCGCTTGAATACCAGCTCTCGAGGATTTGACATTATTTCGACCAACAGGCCATTGACCACCGCAGTCGGTGCCGCCATAGTGGAGCAGGCGCCCCGGGGGTCGGGTGGCCCGGCTTCGGGGCAGCAATAGGAGGAACGGATGAAGACATGGATGATGAGTGCGTCCGGCGTCGCCCTCGCCGTGGTGGCAACGGTTGCCTGCGCCCAGCAGCCGGCGGCTGTTGCCGACGATCCGGTGGTGGCGATGATTGGCGACGAGGTGATCACCGAAAGTCAGCTCGAGGAGTTGGCCGGATCATCGTTGGTCAGTCTCCGCCAGCAGATCTACGACGCGAAGGTGAACAGCCTCAAGACGGAGATCTTCGAACGATTGCTTGACACGGCTGCGGCCGCCGAGGAGATGACTCGAGACGAGTACCTCGCCAAACGGATCGCCGAAAAAACTACCGAGCCCGACGAGGGAGATATCGTCACGATCATGAGTCAATACCGGGCGCGCCTCGCGGAGGATGACCTTGAGGCGCGGCAACAGGTTATTCAGGCTCTGAAACAGCAACAGCAGCGTACCCTGACGGAAGATTTGCGGGAGGAGCTGTTTGCCGCGGCCGGGGCCAAGATCCTCCTCGAACCGCCACGAATCGAGGTCAAGATCGCCGAAGGCACTCCGACGCGTGGGACACCCGGAGCGCCAATCGTGCTTGTCGAGTACACCGACTACCAGTGCCCTTTCTGCATGCGTGTGCAGCCGACCATTGAGGCATTGTTGGAGCGATACGAAGGTCATATCCAGCACGTATTCAAAAACCTTCCCCTGCCGAACCACAACCAAGCCCAACTGGCGGGAGAGGCCGCCTACTGCGCGCAGGACCAGGGCCAGTATTGGCAGTTCCACGACTGGCTTTTCCAGAACCAGCGGACCATGAATCGGGAGTCGATGATCGCACAGGCGGGTGAGATGGGGATGGATGCCGAGGCCTTCGAGGCCTGCATCGAGCAGCAGACATATGCCGGTCGAATTGTCACCGATGCGCGGGAGGCGCGCAGCTTCGGCATCACGGGCACGCCCGGTTTCCTGGTCAATGGACGCGTGCTCTCGGGTGCCCAGCCGCTCGAAACATTCGAAGAAGTCATCAACGAGGAGCTCGATCGCAAGGGAATCGAGATCCCCGAGAGGCCCGTCGCCGAGGAAGCGGCTGAGGAAACAGCAGCGGAGTAGCAAGGGAGAATTTTGAATTCTGAATTTTGAATTTTGAATTTTGAATTCCCACCTGCCCCCAACCGTGGGACGGTGGTGGTGGGTTCGGAACGAGCCCGGACAATTCACCAATCTTCGGCTGCAAGGCCCGATGCACCGCACCCAGCGCCGTTTTCT
>CBDTWX010000567.1:0-3676 GCA_965364305.1 uncultured Thermoanaerobaculia bacterium | reverse complement strand
CGGAAGCCTGGCGCCGGCGGCGCGCATGAAATCGCGATCGTGTTCAACGATCACCACGCCGTCCGCGTTTTCCTGGACATCGAGCTCGAGCCAATCCGCGCCGTCCGCGATCCCTCGTTCGAAGGCCGCGATGGTGTTCTCCGGCGCGACAGACGCGCCCCCGCGGTGGGCGATGATCTGGGTCGGGTCCTCCCAGTCAGGCTCGTCAACCGCAACCGAAGCGCCGACCACGGCGACCACAAGGGCCACAAGACCCCCTGCGAAGAAGAACATGCCGGGCACTCTGAACGCTGCGCGGTTTCCCAGAGATCCGGCGGCGGCGATCTCCGGTCTCAGCTCACCGGGACCTGCCAGGCAGAGATAGAGACGAACGACCAAAAGGGGGAACATGGTCGTAGTGAAGACGGCAACAGCCAGATGTGCCAGTCCGGCCACAAGGACAACCGCGCCGAGGCCGATGACCAGAACGGTGATGTCCGAGCCGTCGTTCGAGACCATGAGGCCTCCCAACCACCCCACCATAGCGTTCACGGCTGCTGACAGAACGGCGGTGACCAGAAGCCACCCGATGAGCCACATGGTGAGCTTCAGTCGGCGGGGCCGAGTCACCCGGGTGCTCGTTTGCAGGGCTCGCTTTCCGCTCATCCCCTCGAAGAGCACCATGGGTAACGCGAACAGCCAGGTCGCGATCTTCGAGGCGATCAACACACCCAACACGACGACGAGGGCGCCCGCCCCGAACAGCGCTGCGGTGAACTCGGGAGGCTTGCGGGCGAGGTAATAGTTGATGTCGTGGGTGCGGACGAGCAGCCAGTAGATCCCGCCGACGGCGGCCAGAAACGGCGCCGAGATCAGCAGCAAACGCACCACCGCAAGACCCGCCAGGTGGACGAGCTCCACCCCCCGTCGGGAGGCATAGACCACGGCGTCCAACCAGCTCACGCGGCGGTCCTCGGCGGCCCCGAAGCCGATGACCATGAGCTGTCCGGTCTCGATGAATAGAATTCCCAGCGAGATCGCTCCCACCACCACCAACGCCGTCAGACCGATGGGCCGGAGAAAGAACGTCACAATGGCCTCGTCGGTGACCACGCGGGTCGTCTCCCGCAGCAGGAAGATCTTGATCAGGAGGCCGACCGCCGGAGCGACGATCACCACCGTGAGAGTCCGAGCCAGGAGATCAGCGACCACCAGCTGCGGCCAGGTCCGACGAAAGTCGCGGAGTGAGCCGGTCAGAACGGCCAGTGCTGTTGAACTCAAATCTCGTCCTCCGTTTGTATGGGGGACAATCGTACCCGATCAGGTCGCAACGCTTCGACACGATGCTCCAGGCCCGTGGTCTTTCTCAGAACGTAGCCTTTACCGTGAACGGCAACGGTATCGGTAACGGGCTCGGGCTCGAAGGACCACGTCAGTTGTCTGCGTGATGAATTGGACTCGGTGCCGTTCAGAAGAGCAGGAACACAGCCACGCTGAGGACGCCCGTTGCGGTCAGAACTGCGAAGCTCAGTCGGCCGGTGCGCGGCGAACCGAATACGACGGCGTAGATTCCCTTCATCAGGTTGTTGACCGCCGAGGCGATCACAACCGCCAACGCCGCCGTACCGGGATCGAGGCCCGCTCCGCCGGTCTGAGTGAGACCGAGAATGAAGGGGTCGACATCGGCCGCACCCATGATCGCCGCCATCACCAGCACGCCGGTGTCGCCGAACCGCTCGGCAACCACGCGCGTGGCCACCAGCACTGCGAGGAAGATCACCGCGAAGGTGAAGGCCGAGGTCATCTCGAGCGGGTTTCCATCGCGACGCCGGGTGTCGGGTTCGAGCTCGCATCCGTCATCGACCACCCGGCTCCGGGTGAGCACGATGCCGACAATGACAGCCGCCACGCCGAGGCCCCAAAAGATGCCCGTCAGCCGGTAGGCGAGTGGTGCGGCGAAAATCAGTAGCAGAACCCACAGCCGCAGATACATCATCCCGGTCGCGGCGACGATGGCGCCGGCGAAAACGACCGCACACGGCGGTCGTTTTTTGGACTGGCGCGCCAGCACGACCGTGGTGACGGTAGAGGAGTAGGCGCCGCCGAGCAACCCGGCCACGATGAGGCCGCGGTCCTCCCCCCACCATAGTCGCAGCAGGTAGCTGACATACGAGACCCCTGAAACGGCGGCCACCACCAACCATAGCTTGAAGGGGTTGATCTCGAAGGGGGTGAAGTCGCGGTTGGGCACGACCGGCAGAATCACGGCGGTGAGGAGAAGGAAACGCAGGAGGGTACGCATCTCGTGGCGCGGCAGCGCGTTGGCCAGGCCCTCGAGCAGTCTCTTTTCGTGCAGCAGGATCACCGTCACAATGCCGGTGGCAATGGCGATCCAGTAGAGGCCCTTTGCGGCACAGCCGCCGATGGTGAAGGTCAGCAGCGCGGCGGCCTCGGTGGTGATCCCGGGCTCACCCTGCTGCAGCGAGAACCAGTGCGACATTGCGACCAGCCCCCCCATAACTATCAGGCCGAGTGCGAACGGCACCGCCGTGTCGGGAAAGCCAGCTATGAGGAGGAACCCGCCGAGGCCGATGATCGGAAAGGTGCGGACGCCTCCGATGCCGTCGGGCTCATGCTCCTCGCGCTCGAACCCGATCAGCAGCGATAGCCCGAGAGCGAGCACAAAGCCGAAGACCTCGGGGGGGAGGGAGGAGATGAGTGCGTCCATCCAACCAGTGTAAGACACTGATTGGTTCTTTTCTTCGTCATGCAGCTCGGAGCTGCCTGACGAAGAAAAGAAGATGGGTTAGGACTTGGCGAGGAGTCTTTCGAGGAGGGATTCGTCGGCGAGGCGCGGGACGGTGACGTGCCCGCGGGCGGCGTTAGCGCGGTTCCAGGTGGCAACGGTGTCGATGGCGTTGCGGTTGCGCGCCCAGGCTCGGCGGGCCACGCCACCCATCGCGTCCCACTCGAGGGCGGTTTCGAGGATGCGCTCGACCCGCTCCGATCCGTCGAGGACGAGACCAAAACCGCCGTTGATCGCCTTGCCGGTTCCAACTCCGCCGCCGTTGGAAAGAACCGCCATGGTCATACCGCGGGCGGCGTTTCAGGCCCAGCACTGGTGGGACATGTCGGCCACCGTGTTCGAGCCGTCGTAGATGTTCGCGGTCTCGCGAAACGGCGAATCCGTGCCGCCGGTGTCGTGGTGGTCTCGGCCCATCATCACCGGCCCGATTTCACCCTCGCGCACCATGCGGTTGAACTCGCGGGCAATGGCGGTGCGTCCCTCGGCGTCGGCGTAGAGGATCCGAGCCTGGGTGCCGACCACCAGCTCGTTGGCTTCGGCGTCGCGGATCCACTGCCAGTTGTCGCGGTCCTGTCCGCGACGGTCCGGGTCGATGCACGCCATCGCCGCGGCGTCGGTCTTGCGGAGATCCTCGGCCGAGCGCGACAGGCAGACCCAGCGGAAGGGCCCGTAGCCGTAGTCGAAGCACATCGGTCCCATGATGTCCTCGACATAGGAAGGCCAGATGAATCCCGTCGAGGTGTCGACGCCGTTTTTGGCAATCTCGGGGGCGCCGGCGTCGAAGACCGCCTTCATGAACGCGTTGCCGTAATCCCAGAAGTGGGCCCCCTTCTCCGTCAGACGTTGGAAGACCTGGAAATGACGGATCAGGCTTCGATCTACCAACTCCGC
>CBDTWX010000566.1:0-3690 GCA_965364305.1 uncultured Thermoanaerobaculia bacterium | reverse complement strand
GGATACTTGCGCTTCGCCGCCCTCGTCACGAAACCTGGTGAGAAGTACGGGTTAGTGGGCGTCATCAGTGCGACTGGGCAACTCAATTTTTCGGATGGGTGCGTCAGGCGGCCGGTCGAGCGCTCGCTCCTGTCGTCGTCCTCGCACCCTGGAGGGGATGGCACCAGGCTCAATCGACAGCCATACAACCCGAGGCCGCGTGAGGTTGTTTCTTTTCACCCATTGCCTTAGCGATCGAGTGATGCGGTCGATATCCTCCGGGGTCGTCGCGTCTACGTTTCTCATGCGCCATTTTCGGGGGCGGTGGCCGTAGCGCCCGTTGATGGTCGGGATCTCGGCGGCGACGGCCACCCACGCGGCGGTGTCGTGCGGGTCGAATCGGGATTCGCCACCGGTGGAGACGAGCAGAAAGGCCTCTGTTTTTCTTGGCAAGCGGCCGGAGATTTCCGCCACCATATTCTCCATCGCCTTTTTGTCGAAGACGAGCGGTGCGTGAATTTGTTCAGCAATCACGACGAACGAGAGCACGATGGTCAGCCAGAAGCCGCGCCTCGTCGCGCGGTCCAAAAATATCGCGATACCGAGGGCGGCCGGAAACATGATCATCGTCCCAACTCGGGCCAACGCCCGTAAGGACGCGCCGCCGGGTGCAACTTCGCGAACCACGTGCCACAGGCTCAGGTCGTTGGGGAGACGCAGAGTGAACACGAAGAGGGCGGCGAGACCGGCCAGAAGGAACTGCACGGCTCGACTGCCCGCCGAAGGCTACGACGAGAGCGGCAACGGATCCCAAGAGGGCGAAGAAGAGCGGATAAAAAGCAGTCATGAACTGTGCAAGGAGGCCGAAAAAGAAAACACCGGCCCAGATCCAGTTCCGAACGGATAGTTGGGGGCGGTCGCTCAAACGCGCCAGTTCAACTGCAGCCCAGAGGGACACGAGCAGGTAGGGCAGCACGACGAGCTGCTGGTGCATGATGTTGGCCATGCGTGGACTGCCGAAGGCAAACAGGGCAGCGCCCATGCCGGCGGCGAAGGCAGAGCTTCGAAACCCCCGTCTGAGCAGCAGGTAAGCGGCAAGAAAGTTGATGGATCAGCAGCAAAGCATCCACCACTGGTAGGCAGTGTGTGGTCCGCCGCCGATAAAACGCCACGGCCAGTAAAGGGGTGCCAACCCGAGAAGAAGATCGGTGTAGGTCGCCACGCCGCTCTCGGGGTAAAAAATCGGGGGAGACCAGAGGTCGTCGGCCAGCGGCATGTCGGTCGGCCACCGATAGGTATGCTCGAGGGTGAAGTTCACCAGAAGCGGGTCCCCGGCTCCTCCCTGGACCTGAGCGAAGCCGCTGAAAAGGGTCGGATAGCCGGTCGCCAGAAGGCCCAACACACAGAGCAACAGCGGCCAGCCAGCATTCTCCAGTATGCGACGGGATCCGTCGCCGGGAAATAGCTCCGCACCGAGAGCAGGGTCCGAATGGCCGACGATCCCTCGAGAGCGAAACCTCATGCGGCAACTCTAACCCGAACTTCTTGCCACATGTCTGCTGCCGTTCCGTACTACCATGCTCGTGAATCCTGGCCGAAAGCTGGGTTCAGAGGCCGTTTCTCGATTTTCGCCTGAAGGCAGTTTCGAACCCGGGAGGTGAGCGATGGGCCAACAGATGGGCGACGCCACGACGGCACCTCGAGCGCGGATTCGAAAATGGGCCATCAGGGTCGGGATCGCGCTGCTCGTCTTCGAGGTCGTCTACGTCATCGCGGCGAATGTTTTCATCCAAACCGATCTCCTCACCCAGCTGATCAACAAGAAACCGGAGAAGACCTCGATCATCTGGGACTCTGCTTTCACTTATTTGCCGGGATTCGCGAGAGTCAGGGGCTTTCAACTGCGCAGCCAGACCAAGAAGGACCAGGTCTATGTCCACGTCGCCGAGGCTGGCGCTCGGATCAGCCTTCTCAAGCTCCTATTCAAGACCATCCACATCCGGGGCGTGGACGCGCGGGACGTGGATTTCAGGTACCGCGAGCGCCTCGATTCTCCGCGAAGGATTGAAGCTCAGGAAGGACCCCTCGATCCGCCTCCGGGTGTCGAGTTCTACCCGGAGATCCCCGGATATTCTAATCCGCCGGACCCGAGCCCCGAGGACCTCTACCCGCGAAAGAAAAAGAAGAGACCCTGGACCATCAAAATTACCGGGGCCGAAGTCGAGGGTCCGGTGCGTGTCGCCTTCAACTCCTTCCGTCTCGAGGGTGATGGTTCGGTCGGTGGCGGCGTGACCGTCAAGCCCCGCGAGAAGATCACGATTCACAGCGGGAAACTCGGGCTGGAGCGCACGATCGTGAATTTCGGGCCGGAGGTCGTGACCGAAGACCTGAGGATCCACTCGAATCTTCGATTCCAGCCATTTCCCGCCAGGGGCGCCACACTTGGCGACGTCATCTTTGGTCTCTCGGGCACCCTTACAGTCGCGGGTCGGCTCAGTGAGAAGGCGGCGGTGAGTCAGGAGATCACCCCCGGCATTTCTACGTTTGGCGCCGGCACCGTCGACGCGCGGCTTGAGTTCAAAAAGGGAATCGTGCGCGCAGGGTCGACGTACTCGCTGCAGTCGGATTCGTTTCACGTCAGGATCATGGATCTCGACGCGACTGGATCGGCGACGGTTTCGGGCGGCACGCTGAAGGAGAGCGGAGAGCACGTGACCCGCATGCAGGTCAGGTTCGGCGATTTCGAGTTTGTAGATCCCGAGGATGAGGTTGCGGACATCACTGGGAAGGGCTTCGAAATGGACGCGCGGTGGAAAGGTTTCTCACTCGCCGGCAACGTCCCGGCGTCGCACGTCGAGGTCGTGGTGCCTGCTACCCAGATCCATGACGTGAGCGCCTTCAACGGATTGATACCAGGTGGCAGCGTGCTCTCCCTCGAGTCGGGGACGGGCACGCTCGAAGCTCGGCTCGAGGTCTCCGAGCGGGTCGCGATTGGCAGCCTCGATCTGGTGGCGAAAGAGATCGCTTTGAGGGCCAAGGATGCCCCCCTCCGGGGCGATTTGGAGGTTCACGCGCGTCTCGCGGAAGGCAATCTTTCAAGCCGGAGTTTCGATTTTTCTGGAACCAAGATTCGGCTTGACAATATCGTCGACAAGGAACTCCCAGAAAAGAAGCAGGAAAAGCTCGAGGCGTGGTACTGCGATGTGGAGCTGCAGAAGGGTCACATGACCGTTGGCAAGCCTCTGTCGGCAGACGGCAAGGTGCGGCTGAAGATCTACGATACGCGCCCAATCGTGGCCCTGCTCAAGGAGCTTGGTGATCCACCCGGGTGGCTGTCGCTGATGCCGAACGTCAAGGACATCGACGGCACCTTGGGGGTGGATTTTGATAAGGAACGGATCGCGGTGGATGATCTTGTCCTGGGCGGCAAAAAGCTCGAGGTCCTGGGCTGGCTCCGCATTCTCAACAAGAAAACCGACGGCCGCCTCTACCTCAAACACGGCATCCTGGCGGCCGGAATTGCCCTCGATCAGAGCAAGGCCAAGGTTCATCTTTCCAAGCCGCGCAAGTGGTTCGAGGAGCAGGCCGGAATCGCCCCCCAAAAGAGAGAGGCAGTCAACAGCGGCAAGGGCAGTGATCAGGGACAGTGATCAGGGACAGGATCTGCGGCATAAGACATCGGCGGTTTTCAGCGCCAGCCAACAGAGACTG
>CBDTWX010000565.1:0-3691 GCA_965364305.1 uncultured Thermoanaerobaculia bacterium | reverse complement strand
TGGGCACGTCACCTCGAACCTTTCGCTTCGAACGCTGGTGAATAGTCCGGGTTAGAAATCGCAGCTCCTGATCACCATGCCGTTGATGGCGTCGGAGCACAGACCGTTTCGGTCATGGGGGTACTCGGTCAGACCGGCGTGGTGCAGCGCTTCGTGTATCAGCGCCACCGCGACCTGTTCGTCTCTGTGAAATGAGGCCCGCCGACACACCCAAACGGTCCCCGCACCAACCTCGGTCACGGCAAGAGAACGACGACACCTCGTGGTCTCACGATAGGGCCCCGCCGGGAAGTACAAGGCCTTTTTCAGCATCTCCTCGCCGTCGGCCCCGAGCTGAGTAAAGAGCCTCGCGCACTCCGGAACCTCACGCACCCGCTCGATCGCAATAACGAACGCTGCCAAAATCTTCTCCTTCACACACTCGGCCATCGAAGGGTGGATCCACGGCTCGAAAGGCTGCTCGGCCGCGGACCCGAAGGCGGTATCGGAGGTTGACAGGTCGGGGGCCGGGAACGCCTCCATCTCCTGGCCGACAGCTGCAACCGAAGCCAGGATCACAACCGTCGCCAGGCTGGCAATCGTGATTCGACTTGCCGTGTTCATCCAACCCTCCCCAGGCGGGGCGGACTGCGGCTTGACGGATCGAACCCGGTGATCCGGTGTCTTCCGCGACGACACCTCTCCCGGGCCGGCTGCCTCCCACTGGGGGCGCCGTGGGGATCTCGACGGTCGTATCGCGCCTGTCTCTTATCTCGATATACGCAGAGATCTATGAATGGTTCCCGATCTAATTGTGAGAATTGATATCATGTTCTATCCGACAGAAACATCATCAAAGAGCTGAACACGAGATCAGTGGATGATCCGCGGCCCGGACCCGCGCTTGCAGTCGGGAGAGACAACGATCGGCATGGTGATCACCTGAATGGCTCGAGTTTGAGAAACACCGGCTTTACTTCGAAGGCGGCGGCAGAGACTCGGATGACTGCCCGTCCGCAGAAATTCTCTGCAAGAGCGGCGGACAGCGCGACAAATATTTGACACGGCGTCATCCCGGCAGCATCTTTTCTTCAGAGGGCGTTTTCACTCCAAGCGAGCCAGGGGCGACCGTAAGGCAGAGGAGGCGGAATCCATGGCGACGGTTCCCAGATTGTTCGCTGTAACCTGTTTGTCAATCGTCTTTGCACCGGTTTCCGGTCATTCAACACCGCCAAAAAGACCGGATCCGCCGAGATCGTCTCTCACCGACACCGCTCGGCTGAGCGCGGTGGAGGTGCTCAAAACGGGTGCCGTCGATCGCGACATGGCGCTTTCTGAGGACGAGGCCCGCGCGGTCCTCGGGCCCGGCCCGCTGCGCTTCGCTCTCGCCGAAGACGTCGCGATATCCTCGACCGAACGCGGTACGTGGGAACATCTCCCTGACGGCTCCCGGCTATGGCGGCTCCGGGTTCACTCGCCTGGCGGGACCAGATTCGAGCGGTCGGGAGGTATACGATCAGCGGTATGTACCTCTGTACGGGCAGCCTCATCGTCGACGTGCCGAACACTTTCACCCCCTACTTCCTTTCCGCTGCCCACTGCGGCGTGACGGAGTTGAACGACGCCTCGGTGGTGGTGTACTGGAACTACGAAACGGAGACCTGTACCACCCCTGGGTCACCCGCCAATCCCTCCCTGTATGACAACCAGAGCGGGTCGACCTTTCGCGCCTCGTGGGCCAGCTCGGACCTGCTCCTGATCGAGCTCGACTCGCAACCAACCGCCACCGTCAACGCCTTCTTTGCCGGCTGGGACGCGCGCGATCAGACCCCCTCAGCGACCACCACCATCCACCACCCGGCCGGCGACGAGAAGTCGATCAGCTTCGACGATGACCCGCCGACCGTCACCTCATATCTCGCCAACACCGGGCCAGGCGACGGCACCCACTTCCGCGTCGCCGACTGGGACGAGGGAACCACCGAGGGCGGCTCCTCGGGCTCCTGTTTGTTCGATAACGCAACCGGACGGTGTGTCGGCACCCTGCACGGAGGCTATGCGGCGTGCGACAACGACGATCCGGACTGGTACGGCCGGTTCTCGCGGCATTGGGCGGGCGGCGGGACTGACGGCACCCGGCTCAGCAACTGGCTCGACCCAGGCGCCACTGGCACCCTGTTCATGGATGGGTCCAACGGTGGTGGGGGTGGGGGCGGTGACGGCGTGAATGTACCGACCTGCTGGAACGCATTTTACGATGACGGCGTCTCGGCGAACGCCCTGTACTTCGTGGGCGGCGGGCACGCCGGGGACCCGACCTACATGTTTGCGGTGAAATTCGAGCTCGCCGATTTCGGCATCACACCAGGCACCAGCCAGATCACGAGTTTTTGCGCCGGCAACCAGATCGACTCCACCGGTATCGGCGGTCCGTGGACCAACGAGGTCTTCATCTACCCCGACTCGGGCGGCTTGCCCGACGACGGCACGATCCTCGGCCAGGGCACGATCGTGACCGGAGACGGCGCCGGTTGGTACCAGGTCACGCTGACAACGCCGGTGACCCTCAACGGAGACTTCTGGCTCGTCAACCGCGGCTATCTCGAACATGCCGGCATCGACTTCAATATGGAGGTCGACTCCTCAAGCGCCGTCGGTCAGAGCTACTCCTCGGGCGGTGCGGGCATCGTCGGGCTCTCGGTCTCCGACTCCAACTACATGCTCCGCGCCACCGTGCAATCCTTCGTGATCGACCGGCCGATTTTCACAGACGGTTTCGAGTCGGGCACCACCTCGGCGTGGTCCAGCTCGGTTCCATGACCTCAGGAGACTGGTGAACGACCCGCAGCATGATTCCGCCGAGTCCTTCGATATCCTCAGTGATCGGGATGATCGGTTTTTCGAGAGTGGATGATAAGTCGAGGAAAACCAGGGTACCCCACCGACAAGGCCTCGCAACGTCTCTTGACCACACCAATTGCAGAAAATCCACACATTTTTCAATCGAGATTCGCTGTATAGAGTTGACATAACGCATTTCAAAACACATCTTTATTTGAGAGGGGTTTTTCACAACAGACGGGAAAGGGGTGAACGAGGGCCGAAGGAGGTGGAACTATGTCGAGATTCCTCAGGTTGACGATCGGGACACTGACTACGACGCTTGCATTTGCACAAGCGGTTCACAGTTCGGCACCACCCAAGAACCCGGATCCGCCGATATCCCCAGGGGTCGTCTCGCAACGGGTGTCCGAAGACTCGCTCTGCGCGGTCGAAGGCGCCGACCCGGCATCGCTGCGATCACAGGGCCGGGCTTCCACGCCATCCCTATCCCCCCCGATGCGTTTTGCCCTTTCGGCCGACGCCGAACTCAGGAGGACGAAGGCGGGCGCCTGGGAGGACCTCCCGGACGGAACCCGCCGGTGGCGCCCCGGAGTCCGCCCCCCAGACGCGACCAGCACAGTCTTTTTGGACGGCGCCAAGGCTAATGGCATGGGTGATGGCGTCAATGTTTCCGATTGCGGGAACGCCTTCTACGATGACGGCACGGCGGTGGAAACCGATTGGTTTGATGGCGGCGGCGCCGGAGATCCCGACAAGATGTTTGCCGTGAAGTTCGTGCTCGCCGACTTCGGCTACACCCCCGGCAACACCCAGATCACCGGCTTCTGCGCGGCCAATCAGATGGACTGGGGAGTTGACGGCGGGCCTT
>CBDTWX010000564.1:0-3691 GCA_965364305.1 uncultured Thermoanaerobaculia bacterium | reverse complement strand
GTCATTCCGAACAAGGACGCCCGGCGTCCTTGGAGGAATCTGGGTGGGTGGGCGAAACGGGTCGATCCCTGTTCTTTCTATGAGACACCGCCGCAAGCGGAGTGGGATTACTCGAAACGACAGCCGTTGAAAGATTGACTCGAGGTGAGATTCAGACACAGAACCGCAAAGTGTGATCCCGCTCACGGTGGAGGAACAACCCCGAGGCTATATTAGTACTGGACGCACCGGACAAATTCCTCCTTTCCAAGCCCGTTCGCGGGCTTGCTTTTTTCTGAGCTGAAGGTCACCAACCGCGGGTGAGAGAAAATGGCTGCTACACTCTCGCCGATGATGGAATCGACACTCGGTCTCGAACCGGTCCCGCCCGGCCGACAGATCTACTCGAACCGCACGCTCAACCTGCGGACGATTCGCGCTATCGGTTATGACATGGACTACACCCTTGTCCACTATCGAGCCGACGTCTGGGAGCAGAGAGTCTACGACCGGCTGAAAGAGCTCTTGGTGGCCGACGGATGGCCGGTCGAAGAGCTCGTGTTCGATTCGAATCTGGTCATACGCGGGTTGGTGATCGACACCGAGCTCGGCAACATTGTCAAGGCGAACCGGTTCGGCTATGTCATGAGGGCAGCTCACGGAACTCGCGCCATGACCTTCGATGAGCAGCGTGAGGCCTACCGCCACACCCCTGTCGATCTGTCGGAACCGAGGTTCGTTTTTCTCAACACTCTCTTCTCACTTTCCGCCAGCTGCCTCTACGCCCAGTTGGTGGACCTCTACGACCGTCACGTATTCGCCGAGGTCCACGGCTACGAGGACCTCTTCAGAAGGGTTCGCGCGCGGCTCGACGAAACTCATATCGAGGGCTCGCTCAAGGCCGACATCATGGCCGACCCGGAGCCGTACATCGTCCTCGATCCGCAGGCATCACAGGCGTTGATCGACCAAGTCAACTCCGGCAAACGGCTGATGCTGATTTCGAACTCGGAGTGGCCGTACGCTCAGCGCATCATGTCGTACGCCTACGACCGCTATCTGGGGCCCGACCGCACCTGGCGGGACCTCTTCGAGCTCGTCATCGTCGGCGCCCGCAAGCCGGGATTCTTCAGCTACAACCTGCCGTTGTTTTCGATCGCAGATGAGGATGCCGGGCTCCTCCAACCAGTGGCCGGCCCGATTCCTGGTCCCGGCGCCTATCTCGGTGGCGACGCCTCCAAGGTCGAAGAATACCTGGGGCTTTCAGGCGCGGCGATTCTCTACGTCGGCGACCACATCTTCGCCGACGTGAAAATGTCCAAATCGAGCCTTCGCTGGCGCACCGCCCTGATATTGAGGGAGCTCGAAGAGGAGCTGGCCGCATTCGAGAGCTTCCGCGAGACCGAAAAGGTGCTCGTGAGTCTGATGGCCGAGAAGGTCAAGCTGGAAACCGCCCACAGCCGAGTCAGGTTGGCGTTGCAGCGTCTGCAGACCGGCGAGGGCGAGCTCCCGGCCGCTTCGACCTCCGATCTCAACGCCGAGATCGCGCGCCTGCGCGAAAAGACCGAAGAGCTCGACGCGCGAATCGCACCGTTGGCTCGGCAGGCGTCAGAGCTCGAGAACCCGAGTTGGGGAGCTCTCCTCCGTGCAGGCAACGACAAGAGCCATCTCGCCAGGCAGATCGAGGGCTCGGCCGATGTCTACACCTCCCGTGTATCGAACTTCCTCTTCACAACTCCCTTTGCCTACCTTCGCAGCCGGCGCGGTTCCATGCCACACGACCCGCTGATCTGAAGACCCCATCATGTCGAAGCCCATCTTCGCGGTCGCCGCCGTCCGTTTCCTCAACGCCATGCCCCTGATCGACGGGCTCGAAGAAGAACCGACGGTCAGGCTGGTCAGAGAGGTCCCGAGCCGGTTGCTCGAGACCCTGATCAACCTCCAGTCGGATATCGCACTGTGCCCGGTGATCGACTTTCAACTCTCTCCCATTGAGCTGTGTGTGGTCCCGGTCGGCGCGATCGGCTCCCATGGACACACCCTGACCGTCCGGGTCTTCAGCCGGGTGCCGATGAAACGGGTAACCCGCGTCCACACCGACGGCGACAGCCACACATCGGTAGCCCTTCTGCGAGTCGTGTTCGACGAGCTCTACGGCCGGGTGCCCGAGCTCAGCACCCTCGAGTCACCGGACGTCAACGGCGCCGATGACGCTCCCGAGACCGTGCTCCTTATCGGTGACAAGGTCGTGCAGAACGAGCCCGATCCATCTCGATACGCCCACCAGCTCGACCTCGGGGATGCCTGGAAGCGAATTACCGGGCTCCCATTTGTCTTTGCCTGCTGGATGGCTCGAGACGGGCACGATCTCGGCAGTGCACCGGAGATCCTCGCCCGGAGGCGCGAGCTCAACCGCCCCCGAATCGGGGAGATCGTTGCAGACCACGCATCGGCGTCAGGATGGCCGGAGAACCTCGCCGCCGACTATCTCGGCGACATCTTGAGCTACGGACTGGGTCCCCGAGAGCTCCGGTCGATCGAGCTGTTCTGGTCACGCTGCCACGACCTCGGGCTGATCAGCGAAGTCCGTCCGCTGAAGCTCTACGATGGTTTTCGATCCCCCAACCCACCCACCCGATGATTGCCCACAAATCACACAGATAGACATAGATGAGTCCTCCCACCCACCCGATGCTCGATGCTGGATGCTGGATCCGCCAACCCCCACACCACAACGTTTCAACGTTGAACGTGTGAACGTTAGAACGACGCGCCCAAACCTGCAGCGGCACATCCTTTGAGTCGCGGTGGCAGGGTCACCTTGGATGAGGTCAATATGATGTCAAGACGGCTCCAGCCGTGGTTTGTATCGCTGGCAACCAGTTCCCGGGGGTGTGGGTGGGAATTCAAAACTCGAAACTGACGTGAGGGCGGGCGGGAATTCCGAATTCCTAATTCCTAATTCCGAATTGGTTGGGTGGGTGGCAGGATCACTTCTCCGGCCACCAACGGTAGACCTCCATGTCCAGCGTCCCGTTGGCGCGAAACTCGACCCCCTCGTTTTCGAGGAGGGAGCGCTGCAACCCCTTGGGGAAATCGGGCAGGCGATCGGTAGAGCAACCCCCGGAGGCGTTGACAACTCGTTGCCAGGGAATCTCCTCAGGACACCGGTGGAGCATCCACCCGACCGCACGAGGCGACAGCCGGCTTGCCAGCAGCTCCGAAATCTGGCCATAGCTCATCACCCGACCCCGAGGGATTCGTCGCACCAGCTCGAGCACCTCCTGCTGCGCGGTGAGGCGTGCGCCCTCGATGTCGCCGTGGACTCTTCCCGTAACCATTCGGGATACCCTACCACTCCCGCCCGATTCTGGATGCTGGATCACAGCGTTCTAACGTTTAACGTTTGAACGTTCGGCTCATCCGGAATTACGTGAGGTCGAAACAGGGGCATCATCGGCGACAGCTACCAGCGACCGCGACGGGGTGCTGCGGCAGTTGTCAGAGAGGCAGACATCAGCGACAGATAGCAGCATCAGTTTTCAGTGGCAGATAACAGCGTCAGAATTCAGGGCCGCGGCTACAACAGTCGGCCGCGACAGTAGCTTGTGTGTTGGCCACGGCATGGTCACATACAGGTCGTTCGACGAGAATCGGGTAGTCGATGTGTGGCCCGAGGTCAAGGGTCGCTCCGCGACCGGCCGTTGGCCGG
>CBDTWX010000563.1:0-3752 GCA_965364305.1 uncultured Thermoanaerobaculia bacterium | reverse complement strand
TGGGCACGTCACCTCGAACCTTTCGCTTCGAACGCTGGTGAATAGTCCGGGTTAGTGCTTGTGCGCGCCCTCTTCGCCGAAGTAGGCGACCCGGAATTTCGCCACCAGCTCGCGGAGGGTCTCGATCTGCTCGAGATCGGTGCTCTGCTTTGCCTTCATGGCGTGGATCTGAATCGCGTGGAGCAGCGCCAGCTTGTGAAGGTAGACCTTGACCTCGTCCTCGTCCTCGTGGTTCGCAGGCGGTTTGATGCGCTGCGCCATGAAGTAGGCGGTGACGATGTCCTGGATCTCCTGCGCGTGGTCTTCCTTGTTGCCGACCCAGCGTACGAGCTGGTTGTAGTCCGTCGGGTCGGCCTTTCCGAGGGCGATCACCTGCTGCATTGATTTTTCGACCGTCGTGATGTGCTCCTCGATGAGCTGGACGCGGAGCTCGTCATCGTAGATCCCGCACGGAATCTGGCAGTGAGCCGCGGCGGATGCCGAGATGGCCAGAGCGGCGAGCAGGCTGAGGGCGTTGAGTGCGATGCGTTTCATAGAGTCCTCCAATACCGATCGACTGTGATCATCAAAACCGCTCACATGCCGTGTGTATTTCGACCGCCGTCAATTCAGGTCAAGCATCCGGACGGGTCGGCTGAGCTCCACCACCTCGCCGTCGCGCAGAACGGTCACCTCGACGGCGTCGAATTCACCCAGGGCCTTGCCTCGTTCACGGATGCGCGTGTGGAAATCTGTGTCACCGATGCGAATGCCGTGAATCGAGAGAATGATGTCTCCTCCGAGGGTCAGGACCTGGCCTCCGACGTTCGACTTCAGCGTTCCCGCACGGATCCCGAGCGCCGATGCCGGTGATCCGGCTGCCACGGCCTCGATCAGGATACCGGCCGACTGCGGAAGATTGAGCGCCCGCGCCACAGGGCCTTCGATGAGCACCCCATCCATCCCTGTCCACGCGGTCGGTTCGTCGAGCAGGACGCGCATCGCAAGATTCGACGTGATCACGAAGCCCACCCCTTGAAAACCCCCGCTGGTGGACAGGATGTGGCTGACGACCCCGATCACCTCCCCACGCATGTTGAACAACGGTCCGCCGGAGTTGCCCTGGTTGATGGCGGCGTCGGTTTGAAGAAGCTCGACCGGCTCGAAACCGCCGAAAAGCTGGCTCGGTGTGCGCCGCGCGCTGATGTGCCCGACGGTGAGCGAGTGGGAGATGCCGTAGGGTGCACCTACAACAAAGACCTGATCACCGACCTGCGCGCTGTCGGAGTTACCGACCCGCGCTGGCGTGACCCCGTCGGGAACCGATTCGGCCTGAATCAGAGCGACATCCGACCCCGGATCGGAAGCGACGATTCTCGCCCTGACGACGTCGCCGGTGGCGAACCGAACGGACACCTCATCTGCCACCTGGACCACGTGCGCGGCGGTCATGATCCGTCCGTCGGAAGAGATGAGGAAACCCGAACCGAGGCTGCCGGCCTCGACTTTCCTGACGGCACCCTGATCGGCCGCCACCCGTTTGACGGTGGCGATCTCCACCACCGCCGAATCGACCTCGAGGAAGAGCTCGGAAACCGTGCGATCCTGCCCACTGACGAAGGGTGCGAGTATGAGGGCGGCAGATGCCAACAGCAGACGGATTGAATGCGATCTCATGCTATCTCCCAGCGGTCACCTTTTCGGATTGCAGAGCAGAGGTGTTCGATGAGTCTCCGGAGCGGACGATCAGACCGGGGGAGACGTCGAACTGGCAGCAGCGATTGTCGGAACCGAAGCACTCTACTGGATCAACGGGATCTCTCCGGCGATTTCATACTCGACGATGACGTCCATCTTGTTCTCTATTTGAAAGAACTTGGCCACCGTTCTGCCGGAGAGAGCCTTGCTCATCTTCTTGGCGTGTTTGGTCCGGATTTCAAGGACCTCTTTTTCCCATGCCAGATGCCGCTCGAGCAGTGCCAGGGCCTCTTTGTCGGTCAGGGTTTGATAACTCGCGAAGTACTTGTTGAGGAGGTCGACGCGGGTGTCGATGGCTGCCTCCAGCGCGTCGCGATACTCCTGGTAGAGCTGCCAGAAGACGGCGCGCTCCGAGTCATTGAGCCGAAGGTTGGCTGCGATGATCGCCCGGCGCTCGGTCTGTATCGCCGAGCGAGTGAGGCGGACCGCTTCGGAGTCCTCGAGCTGTGCCCGGGAGTCGGATGCAACACCGAGTGTTATGGCGAGCACGACGAGAAAAAGAGCTCTCTTCATGGGTCCTCCCTACCGGCGGGCGGCGTGGCGGATCAGCGCGGAGAAGTGGCCTCCGCCCTCGATCACTCCGTCGGTTCGTGAGTTCTGCAGATTCTGATGCCGGCCGAGATCGAGGTGTCGTCGCACGAGACCGACGTCCAACCGCCGCGGACTTTGGTGTTTCCGCAGTAGTTCTTGCCGACGCTGTTCGGGTTGTTGAGGTAAGCGAGGATATCTCCGCAGCTCTCCTCGGGTCCGGGCATCACCTGACAGGTGCCGGAGTAGCGGGGGTTTTTGAAGCAGCACGGATGCGATCCGTCGATCGATTGTTCCTGCTCGGTGCCGGCTGCAGCGGCAACTCCCGCGAGCCACACTAGGCTGATCGCAATGGCGACGTGGTGTCTGGAAATTCTCACGTTCGGACCTCCCGTCCTTTCAGTCACGCGGCGCGCTCTCCAGAGATTGGATCTGGAGCTCGCGCTGCAGGTTGCCACGATAGAAATCGGTGTAGGCCATGTAGTACTTGTTGATGTTCGAAACATAGGTGACGGTCTCGCGACCGATGCGCGCCGCAGCGATCATCTCGACATTGCCAAACCAGAGGTTCGGGTTGTATCCCTTGGTCGACGCCTCTCGGCGGAGGCCGGCGACCCGTGCCGGGCCAGCGTTGTAGGCGGCGAGGGTGAAGTCCAGACGTGCCTCATCCGGAATCTCACGATCGGAGAAGTACCGATCGCGCAGAAAGGCGAGATACTTGGTCCCGGCGTGGATGTTCTTTTCCACGGTGTCGATCGGCGTGATACCGACGTTCTTGTCGGCCGCGGTCGACGGTCTGATCTGCATCACGCCGACGGCGCCGGCATGTGACCGCTTGTCGTGATCGAGACCGGACTCCTGGTAGGCCATCGCCGCCAGGGCCAACCAGTCGAACCCGTAGAGCTCACCATATTTTCGAAACAGCGCGGCAAGCTCCTCGAGCCTCTGCTGGTCGGCATTCGAGAGCGGGTTGGAGATCCATTGAGAATCTGAAAAGTAGCGCTTGAACAAGATGTTGCCCAGGAGGGTCCCTTTCTTGATGGTGCGGACAAACCCGTCGAGGCTGGCCTTGAGCTCCGGGTTGTCGGAGCGGACAGCCCATGCGATCGCGCCTCCCGAGTGGACGGCGAGATCGCTGTGGACCCGAATATTCGGTAGGGCGCCGGCCCAGGCGGTGGCGATGTGCTCGTCGGTAACGGTGTAGTCAACGACGCCCGCGTTGACGAGCTCGAGCAGATCCTCGGTGGCGAGATACGCCGGCGCATCGACGACCCTGATGGGAGGCTGACCGGTCATTCGAAGCCGCTCGCTGAGGCTCCGAAGATGCTCGCCGTAGCTGCTGCCTTTTCTGACCCACACCTCGCGACCGCCGAGGTCGGCAAAGCTTTCGAGCGTTTGGGCGCTCGCTCCCGACACAACGACCTCCCTCACGTTCGGAAGATACGGCCTCGCGAAGGCGACGCCATTCGCCCGTCCCTGGGTGACCG
>CBDTWX010000562.1:0-3814 GCA_965364305.1 uncultured Thermoanaerobaculia bacterium | reverse complement strand
GCCATTCACTGTCGGTGAGGGCGTCGAGCTGGCACGGATGGCGGGGCGTTCGGTCGCCACATTGGTCGCCTCGGGCGGGGGCGAAGTCCTGGTGCTGGCCGATCTCGGTCTGCTCGGCAGCGCCCCCGGCGAGCCTCAGAACCTGCGTTTCTGGCAGAACATCGCGGGGTACGCGCGGGATCGGTAGTCGACCAGCGGGGCGGCCCCAGGTTGTCATCCCGAACATGGACGCCTGGCGTCCTTGGAGGCAATCTGTGGGCGGGTAATTACCGAAGCCCGGGGGGCGTCCTTCGCAGCGCGCTTCCGCTGACTACCCACAGATTCCTCGGCTCGGCCGGAGGCCTCGCTCGGAATGACAGGCGGCAACGTCAGACGCTTCGCATCCTCGTTCGGAATGAAACACTTGATCGACACCCCGTTCGCTGAATCAGCCGAGGGCATTGAAAGTGTCATCCCGACCGAGAGAGCGAAGCGACCGAGTGGAGGGATCTATGGGGGGCTGTGGAGACCGGTGGGTGGCCCGAACATCCAGGTTCCCTCGGGAACGGGGACGGGCATGGGGACGAACAACTCGTGTTATCGGCCGTTGAGAATTTTCGCGGCTCCCAAATCGTAGAGTTGGTACCATATTTGCCGGGAGGCCCCTATGCCCATCGAGTTCAGCGAACGGCAGCGCACGACCATCGCCAGCGCCATCACGATTCTCTCCGCGGTGGTCATCCTCCTGGCGGTGGGAACGCTGTTCTGGATCGTCGGCGCCTTTCTGGTGCGGTTTTCGGCGATCTTCCTCCCGGTGGCAGTCGCTGCGGTGGCGGCGCTGGTCGTCAACCCGTACTACGAAGCGATCAGAACCCGCCTCAAGCTCGGCCGTGTCCCGGCGCTGATCGCGGTCTTTTTGTCGATCATTATCCCGATCGCCGGTCTCGGGTGGTTCTTCGGCGATCTGCTGGTCGATCAGATCAAGGGCCTGGTGGCGGCCTTTCCGGCCTGGTGGGCCTCGGTCGTCACCTGGGCCAAGGCCAACGCGCCGCAGATCGTCTACCTGGCGACCGAGACCGAGATGGGCAGGACGGTGACCGAGGCGGTCGAGGGCCAGGGTGACGTCGTTGTTCAGATCTTCCGCTACATGGGCAGGCACGCTGTATCCGCCGGCGCCGGCGTTCTTTCAGGAATCGGCGTGCTCCTGAGCTGGGCGGTCGCTCCGATCTACTTCGCGTTTTTCCTGATGAGCGACACCACGAGGATCGGCGAGCTCGAGAAGTACATCCCGTTTCTGAAAGCCGAGACCCGCAAGGACCTGCTCTATCTCTTCGAGGAGTTCCTCAACATCATCGTCGCGTTCTTTCGGGGCCAGCTCATCATCGCCTTTCTCCAGGGGCTGCTCTTCGCCATCGGGTTCACTCTCGTCGGGCTCAAGTACGGCTTCGTCATCGGTCTGACCCTGGGGTTTCTCAACATCGTCCCCTACCTCGGCAATATCATCGGTCTCGGCACCGCGCTTCCTCTGGCCTTCTTCCAGGACGGAGGTGGTCTCATCCGTGTGCTCGCCGTGCTGGTCGTCTTCGCCGCGGTGCAGATGATCGAAGGCTATCTGCTGACCCCGAAGATCATGGGCAACCGCACCGGCCTCCACCCGGTGGTCATCATCCTGGCGATCTTTTTCTGGGGATCCGCGCTCAACGGCATCATGGGGATGATCCTGGCGATACCGTTGACCGCCTTTTTGGTGGTCTTCTGGCGGCTGGCGCGCGAGAAGTACATGCCGGAGTTGGTTTGATAGAGGTTTCCACCCACTCCCAAAGGACAAATCACATAAACCGTTGATAATCATAGCTTTGAAAAATTCGACAACGACCGTCCCAGACTGTCATTCCGGCCGAGGACCGACCGGTCCTTGGAATCTGGTTGGGTGGGCGAGCCGGGCCGATTCCTTGTTCTTTCCATGAATGACCACCGAAAGAGGCGTGAGGGTGCTCGGAATGAGCAGGCGGGACGCCCGCACTGCAAAGGATCCGATTCGGGTGTCCGGTGCCAGAATTGACGGGAAAACATCCGAGAATTTTTCCAGGTAACCTTAGAATCGTAGTTGTGAAGAGGTCACGTGTCATCTTGAGGGCCGTCGGTTTGCTCGCTGCGATCGCGGCGATCGGACCGACTCCGGCCGGAGCGCTGCAGTTCGGCATCAATGCGCACACCGCGAAGGAGGAGGCCCTCGACGAGGTTGTGCGGGGAAGCGTCGGCTGGGTGCGGATCGATTTTAGATGGTCGCGCGTCGAGCTCGAACGTGACGTCTATGACTGGCGAAGGTACGACGCCCTGATCGACCGGATCGAGGAGCGCGGGATTCGCATCTTTGCGACCCTGAGCTCGACCCCTGCGTGGGCGACCAGGGGCTCCGAGGGCTCGGGCATGCCCGACGATCCCGAGGAATGGCAGGAGTTCTGCTACCTGGCGGCGTCCCGTTACCGTGGTCGGGTTCACGCCTGGGGCATGTGGAACGAGCCCAACCAGAAGCGCTTCTGGGAGGGCCTTCGCTCGCAGTACATCAGGTACATCCTCCTCGATGGAGCGGCGGCGATACGGGCCGCCGACCCGGGCGCCCTGATCTGCGGCCCCGACCTCGCCCACCTCTCGAACTCCGACTGGGACGGCTGGCTGTCCGACGTCATCACCGAGGCCGGCCACGCGTTCGATGTCGTGACCCACCACCTCTACTCGTCCTTCGGCCGGGCGAGCGAGGTCATCTACGATCTTGAGACGAAACCGAACCTGCCGTACTCGAGCCCTTCGGTCCGCAGGCTCCTCGAGGACACCGGCTGGTATGGTCGCCCATTCTGGCTCACGGAAACCGGACTGCAGAGCTCCGAGTACAGCCTCAACGCGCAGGCCGAGTTCTACGAGGAGCTGCTCGAAGACTGTTTCGATCCCGACGCCGAGGCGTGGTGGGTCGATCGCATCTTCTTCTACCACCTGCACGACCCGCCGGAACCAGCCTCCACCACGTGGGGAATCCTCCACGGTCTGCCCGATCTCACCCGGAAGCCCGCGTTTTACTCCTATCGAGACTTTGTCGACGCGGCCGTCGTCGACGACGCCGAGATGGCAGTTGTGGATCTGCCCTCCTTCGTTCTACCCGGGGAGGTGGTCGACGGGACAGCGGTCGTGCGGAACATCGGCACCACCATCTGGCGAAACGCCGACGGCGTGCGTCTCGATGCGTCCTTTGACACCCCGGGCTGGACGGTCGACCCGGTCCGGATCCCGGGCAGCCTGGACGTGGCTCCGGGTGAATCCGTCGAGCTCACGATCCGGATGCAGGCGCCCGTGAGATCGGGCGCTGCAGAAGCGGAGTCGGCCGGACTGTACGCGAGGATGATCCGCCGCGGCGGCCGCCGATTCGGCGATCCGCTGTCGGCCACGATCACCGTCGCCGATACTCCGCCGCCGGAGATACTCGAGCATCCTGCATCGACTTCCGCGATAGAGGGCGCCCGGGTCTCCCTGTCGGTCCAGGCCACCAGCGACACGCCCCTGCGCTACCGCTGGCGCCGAAACAGCGTCGAGCTCCTCAACCCTGGGAGCTTTTCGGGCGCGGACTCTCCACAACTGACCGTCAACGGATTCGACCGTCATCTCGAAGGCGACTACGACTGCCTCGTCAGCAATGACACCGGCACCGTGGTGACCGACATCGCCCGCCTCGGCATCGGTCTTTCCCCGCCACGACGGCCATCCGGTCGTTCAAACCCCGGACCGAACCCCTAGCCCGTACTTCTCACCAGGCGTCTACTACGGACGGCGAATCACGGCGTCC
>CBDTWX010000561.1:0-3815 GCA_965364305.1 uncultured Thermoanaerobaculia bacterium | reverse complement strand
GATCCTGCTTCGGTCCCGGCCGCCGCCGCTCGCTGGCGGGTGAAATACGGCTGAGGACTCGGACCCAGACTCGGGCTCGGGTATCCCGGAGCGTGAATGCTGCCTTGAGGATGGGCTAAGTCAACCCCTGGCAGAGGTTTGCCGAGAAGTGGTAGTATCGGGACGCATGTTCATGTTGGCTGATGATGGTCGGGCGTGTCACGCTTTGCGGCGGGGTCATCGACCCGCCGGAGTGCCCGGATGACGCTGTGGCAGGCGGTGCTCTTGGGCATCCTGCAGGGCGTGACCGAGTTTCTCCCCGTATCGTCGTCGGGTCATCTGGCATTGGCGCAGATGTTGATTCCGGGCTTCGAACAGCCGGGGGTGGTCTTCGATGCCACGCTCCACGCGGGAACTGCCGGCGCCGTGGTGTGGTTTGAACGCCGCCGAATCGTCGAGATGTTCTTTTCGGTGGCGGGGAGGCACCTTCTGGCGTTGATGGCGCTCGGAACTGTCGCTACGGCGTTGGTAGCTTTTCCGCTGCGCCATGTCGCGGAGGCCGCATTCACCCGCGCCGCGTGGGTGGGTGTGGCGTTGATCGTGACCGGGTGCGTAGTGGGCGGAACGAAAGTGCTTCCGGGAGGCACGGTGGATGAACGTGACACGACGTGGAGGCAGGCGCTGGCGGTAGGGCTGAGCCAGGGTCTGGCGCTCTTTCCCGGGTTGTCGCGCTCCGGTGTCACGATCGCTGCCGGACTTGTGGGGGGTCTCGACCGGAGCTGGGCCGCACGATTTTCGTTCCTGTTGAGTGTTCCGGTGATCGCGCTGGTAACCGTGGTTCAACTCGTGGAAGCGAAGACCCTCCTGGGTGGCGGTCCGAATGGATTCGGATTAGCGTGTGCCTTCGGAGCGATCGCGGCCGGTCTCACCGGGTATGGCGCCCTGCAGATCGTGGTCAAGACCGTTTCGAGTCGCGTCTTTCATCGGTTTGCGCTGTACTCCCTTCCGGTCGGTGCACTGGTGCTGGTTCTCGCGTGGGGAGGTTGGTGGTGAGGGAGCGGGTCTTTCGCGAGGCAGCGGCGGTCGCCCTCCTCCTCGGAGCCCTGCTGGTTGTGGTGGCGCTGATCTCGCACTCGCCTCTCGATCCGAGCCCGTTCCACGTTTCGAACCTGCGCGACACACCGCAGAATCTCGCCGGTTGGTTGGGCGCTACCCTGTCGGCGGCGCTGTTCAACTTTTTTGGAGTGGCGGCTTTTCTGTTGCCGGTGGCGTCCGCGGTACTCGGCTGGCGTCTGTTGCGCCAAACCCCAATGACCAACCCGAGGCTGACGGTGGCTGGTTGGGCGCTGGTGCTTCTGGCGTTTCCCGGTTTTGCGGGTTTGCTCGGCAAGGATCTGCCGTACCGTGACGGGAGAATCTCTGCTTCCGGATTTGTTGGCCTCGCCGAAAACGAGCTGTTGACCGGATTTGCCGGCCCGGTTGGAGGCATGGTAGTGCTGGTCTTCCTCCTCTTCCTGGGGCTCCTCCTCGTGTCCGGTGCGTCGGCCGGAGCGTTTGCCGATCGATTGACCGAGAGGGTTCAAGATCACTGGTTCGAGCGGCGGCGCAAGCGCTCGGATCGGCGGCGGAAGAGGGCGGATGTTCAGGCAAGTCAACGAGTGATCGAGCGTCAGATGCGTCGCCTGGAAGATGGCGACGATTACAGAGGGTCGTTGACCGTCAAGGAAGTCGAGGGTCGTGGGCGATTCCGCATCATCCGCAAGCAGGCCGAGGCGTTGTCCGATCAGATCGAAACAGGCAGAAAGCCTGTCAAACGAAAGAGCTCGGGCACGAAACGTCGGCCGGGCGATGCTGCAGCCTCCCCGAAGAAGAGCGTTCCTCGGAGAATCCCGGAGGTACAGGAGGAGTTCGATTTCGTCGAGGATCTGGAGTCTTACGACCTACCCAAGGAGGCTTTTCTCGAGCTGGCGGAGGATGCTCCGGAACGCGACTCGGCTGCTCTGATAGAAATGTCGAAGCTGATCACGGCCAAATGCCACGAGTTTCGGGTTCGTGGTGAGGTGGTCAATATCCGCACCGGGCCGGTGATCACGACCTATGAGTTCAGACTCGACTCTGGGGTCAAGATCTCGGCGGTGCAAAATCTCACCGAGGATCTGGCGCTTGCACTGCGAACGGACTCGGTGCGGATCGAAAGGATTCCGGGTCGCGCGACGGTCGGCATCGAGGTGCCGAGCCCCGATCCGGAAGTCATACGGCTGCGCCAGCTGATCGAGGCGCCGGAGTTTCAACGCGCCCAGTCGCTGCTCACCCTGAGCCTCGGCGTCGATATTCGCGGGAAGGCCTTTTTCTCGGATCTGGCTCGAATGCCCCACCTCTTGATCGGCGGTTTTACCGGCTCGGGGAAATCGGTGGGGCTCAACGCCATGATCATGTCGATTCTCTACAAGGCTCGGCCGGACGAGGTGAAGTTCATCCTGGTCGATCCGAAGATGGTCGAGCTCGGAGTCTATTCCGACATTCCGCACCTGCTGACACCGATCATTTCCAACCCCAAGAAGGCCGCCAACGCGCTCGGGTGGGCGGTGGCGGAGATGGACGACCGCTACCATGTGTTGGCTGCGCTGGGAGTGCGGAATTTGCAGCAGTACAACCAGTTGCTCCGCGATCCGGTTCAGCTGCGCCGGGCACGGAAGAAGCTCGCCGAAGAAGAAAACGGCGAGCCGCCCGAGCTCGAGCCGATGCCGTACATCGTGATTATCATCGACGAGCTCGCCGATCTCATGATCACCTCATCACGGGCGGTGGAGGAATCCATCACTCGTCTTGCCCAAAAAGCTCGCGCGGTCGGGGTGCACCTGGTGTGCGCGACCCAAAGGCCCTCGGTCGACATCCTCACCGGCATCATCAAGGCCAACTTTCCGTGCCGGATCGCGTACAAGGTGCGTTCCCGATTCGACTCGCGAACCATCCTCGATTCGATGGGCGCCGAGCACCTCCTCGGACGTGGCGACATGCTCTATCTGCCGCCGGGCAGCGCGAATCTCATCCGCCTGCATGGGCCGCTCGTGACCGAGAAGGAGATCCACAGCGTCGTTCGTTATATCAAGCGCTTTGGCAAGCCCGACTACCAACGCGAGGTCCTGTCGCACGCACCGCTCGGGCGCGACGATCGCGGCGGGCGCCGGCGAACGGTGATGGAGGACGGAGACGAGCTCACCGACCCGATGTACGATCAGGCGGCACGCCTCGTGGTCACCACCCGAAAGGCTTCAGCGTCCTATATTCAACGAAGATTACGCCTGGGATACACCCGATCCGCTCGACTCTTGGATATGATGGAGAAGGAGGGCATCGTGGGTCCACCGGCCGGGTCGAAGGGACGCGAGCTGTTGGTTCCCGAGAATTACTTCGGTGAGGTCGATGAGACGCACGCGCTCAACGACGGAGGGCCGGAGGGAGACGGAAGGTGACCATGGGCCTTGAGAACTTCGACCTCGCGCCGTCAGTGATGTACCAGCTCGGGGTGGCGGCTGTGGTAGCGGTGCTCCTTGCCCTCCTCCTCGCCTCATTCGTATCGCGCGCGCGGGTCTTCTGCCAATACCTCCACCACATGACGGGAATTCGCTTGAGGCCTTCGACAGTGCGGGCCCTGTACTCCAGGAGCGGTCGTGGAGGGGTGCGCGATCACTTGATCGAGCTCCTGATCCGCGAGGACCTTGCCGACGAGGATCGAGTGGTGACACCCGACTCCAAACCCGACACCTCCATCTTCGACGATCTCTAGCCCGGACTATTCACCAATCTTCGGCTGCAAGGCCCGATGCACCGCACCC